>JBQCJS010000087.1:0-12448 GCA_051952485.1 Thermomicrobiales bacterium
GCCCTCGCTCGTGATCGGACGCAGCATCCAGGGGTTTGGCGGCGGCGGGCTGCTGCCGATCACCCTGGCGCTCGCGGTGGACGTCCTGCCACCGAAGCGACGCCTTGCCGGAATCGGGCTGGTCAGCGCCGCCGATACGCTCGGCTGGGTGATCGGTCCCCTCTACGGCGCGGGGGTCGAATCCATCGCGCCCGGCGAGTCTCCATGGCGCTGGGTCTTCTGGATCAACATCCCGATCGTCCTCGCCGTGGCCGCATTCATCGTTCGCCACATGCCGAAGGACGAGCGTTCGGGCGGATTCCGTCTGCTCCGCCAGTTCGACATTCTGGGCGCCGTGCTGCTCACCGGGGCGATCGTCGCCGCGAACCTCGCGTTGAGCGCCGGGGGCGAGATCGGTTCCGCCACCGGCTCCGGACTCCGCGCCCTCGGCGGCACCCCCAACCCGCTCGCCCGCTACACATTCCCGCTCCTGATCGCGGCGGGCGTCCTCCTGATCGCGCTGGCCCTGGTGCAGCGGATCGCCCGTCACCCGATCCTGCCGGTGCCGCTCTTAGGGGACCGGTCGTTCCGGCTGGCGATGATCGCGAATGCCCTCGTTGGCGTCGTCCTGATGGTCGCGATGGTCGATGTGCCCGTCGCCGTCAACCTCATCGCGCCGCCGGAATGGGCGACCGCGGCATCGGCCGGGATGCTGGCGACCTACACGGTGGGCATCATGACCGCGACGTTGCTGAGCGACCGATGTGCATGCCGGTTCGGGTTGGTCTCCACCCTGGCGGCCGGCCTGGTCCTGGCGGCCAGCGGCTACGCGCTGCTGCATGCGTTGCTCGGAAACGGACACCTCGTCCGCATGGTTCCCGGTCTGACGCTCGCCGGATTCGGCGTGGGCCTGGTGCTGCCACCCCTCAGTGGCCTGGTCGTCACCTCGGTTGCCGAACGCGATCGCGGCGCGGCTTCGGCCATGATGCTGGTCTGCCGCCTGCTCGGGATGACGACCGGCATGTCGGCGCTCACGGCGGTGGCGGTCAAGCGTCTCCAGGTGCTCACCGAGCGCGTGCCGCCCATCGTGCGCGACCCGAACGAGACGACCGCCCAGTTCCTCCTCCGCCAACAGCAGTTCCTGACGGATACCGCCTTCCCGCTCAGCATCCAGGTCCTCGGCGAGACCTTCCTGATCGCGGCAGGACTCGCCCTGCTCGCGGCGATCCCCGCGTTGGTGCTCGGCCGGCTGGCCAGCCGTCCGGAATAGAGGACCAACGGGCAGTCGGGCCGACTATGCGGAATGCCCAATCTCTTCGGAGTCGGCCCGTTGACACCAATCCGGGGCCTCGCGTATCGTGCAGCGAACCGGATGCTGGCCGGTGGGTTCCTCGGTAACTGTCCACAATCTTCGTGAAAGTTGCATATGTCCATCGACATTCGCGGATACATGGCCGCGGTGCCCGAGATCGACCGCTTTCTGACGGTCGATGAACTCCACGCGGGCATGGATCAGGTCACTTCCGATTTCCCGGACCTCGCCCGAATCGAACGGGTTGGCTCATCCACACTGGGCGAGCCGATTCGCATGCTGACCGTTGGCTCCGGACCGCGTCACGTCCTGCTCGTGGGATGTCCGCATCCGAATGAGCCGATCGGCGCGATGATGCTGCATCACCTCGGACGCCTCCTGTGCGAGGACGCCGCGCTCCGCGAGTCGCTCGGTTACACCTGGCACATGATCCCGGCCATCGACGTGGACGGGACGAGGCTCAACGAGGGCTGGTTCGCGGGCCCCTATACCCCGAAGAACTACGCCCGCCATTTCTACCGGCCCGCTCCGAACCAGCAGGTGGAATGGACCTTCCCGAACAGCTACAAGACCAATTACTTCGACCAGACGATGCCGGAGACTAAGGCGCTGATGCGCATCATCGACGGGGTCCAGCCGGATCTCATCGTCTCGCTGCACAACGCCGGATTCGGCGGCGTCTACTACTACCTCGGGCGTGAGCTGCCGGCGGTCTACCCGACCCTCACCGAGCTCCCGAGCTGGGAGGACCTGCCGCTCAGCCTCGGCGAGCCGGAGGTGCCCTTCGCGAAGACCTTCGCTCCCGCCATCTTCTCGATCATCAGCACCGAGGAGATGATCGACTACCTGGAAGCGAACGGCGCCGACATCAGCGAGGCGTCCTATGGTGGGTCCAGCGCGGGCTACGCGGACAAGTACGGCAGCATGCATCTCGTCACCGAGATGGCCTACTACGACGATCCGCGCGTGCAGGACCAAACCCCGACCGACGTGAACCGGCGGCAAGCCATCCTCGAAAGCCTCGACCGGGCCGAGGAGATCACGTCGTTCGTCAGCCAGCAACTGGAGGCCGTCGCCGACGACCTCACCGCGATGTCCCCGTTCCGGACGGCCGTCACGGCCTTCAATCGCGACGCCGTGAAGAATTCGAGCGCCGAGCGTTCCTGGGCGGAGAACGATCCCGATACCGACCGGCCCGCCACCGTCGCGGAGCTTTTCAGCAGCCGGCAGGAATCACGCTTCTATCGCCTCCTGCAGGTGGGGATGCTCGTCCGCATGCTGGAGGGCGAGATCGCCATTGGCAACGGCACCCCGAAGATCCGGAAGCACCTCGCCGAGACGCTCGACGCCTTCACGACGTGGGCGGACGAACTGGAGGCGGATCTCCAGTACCGGGTCGTGCCGATCCGGAAGCTCGTGGCCATTCACCTCGGTTCGACGCTGGCCGTGGCGTCCGCGCTGATCGAGGAGCAGGCAGGCTGACCGCCCTCCTCCCTTCGGAGTCGGCCGGTCGTCTATAACCAATCGGGTCCCCTTCGTCACATTCCATGAAAGGCCAACACGCATGAGCAGTCCTTCCCGCACGCCCATTTCCGACATCGTCATGCCCTCTCCCGCGATGTCGCGCCGCTCGATGCTGCGCGCGGGTGGCCTGACCGCCGCCGCCATCGCCGGGATGAGCTGCCCGAAGGCCATGCGCGCCCAGGGCACGCCGGCCGCCTCGCCGTCGGCGAGCCCGGCGGCTTCGCCGGTCTCCGCCAGCTGGCCGATGCCGACGGTGGGCCAGGTGCCCGCCAAGACCCTCAGCGGCACGGCGATCGTCGTCAACGACGGTGAGCCGAAGAGCTTCCAGCCGAACTTCCAGACCGACGACTATTCGTTCGCAATCTGCTCCAATATCTACAACACCCTCACGTCGCTCGATAACAGCTACAACATCATCCCCGAACTGGCGACTGCCTACGAGACATCCGAGGACGGGCTCTCCATCACCTTCTCGTTGAACGAGCTGGCGAGCTGGCACGACGGCACCCCGGTGACCTCGCTGGACGTGAAGTACACCCTCGAGAAGATCGTCTCCGAGCCCACGGCGACTGCCTCGGGACTCATCGGCGCGATCAAGTCGGTCGATACGCCCGAGCCGTACAAGGCGGTCGTGAACCTGCATCAGCCGTCGGCCTCGCTGATCGGCTTCCTCTCGTGGTACGGCGTCTTCATCCTGCCGGCCCACATCTACGACGGCACCGACTGGTCGACCAACCCGGCCAACATGCAGCCGATCGGTTCCGGCCCCTTCAAGTTCTCCGACTACAAGGCGGGTGAGGCCGTCACGCTGGTCGCCAACGAGACCTACTTCGGCGAGGGACCGTACCTCGAGCAGCTGAAGTTCGCGATCATCCCCGATCCGAACACCCAGCTCCAGTCCCTGCAGAACGGTGAGGTCGATTACCTCGGCTCGCTGCCCAGCACGCAGGTCGCCACCATGCAGGCGACGCCGGGCTTCAAGGTAGCCGAGAAGATCTACCCGAGCCCGATCTACTTCGGATTCAACTTCAAGCGGGAGAACCTCGCCAAGGCCGACGTCCGCAAGGCGATCGCGATGGCAGTGAACCGTGACCAGATCCTCGAGACCGCCCTCAACGGCCTCGGCACCACCTCCGACCGCTTCTACCCGGCCGTCATCGAGTGGGCCAGCAACCCGGATGCGACCGCCCCGGCCTTCGACGTCGATGGCGCGAATGCCCTGCTCGACAGCGCCGGCTATCCCAAGAACGGCGATTCCCGCTTCGGCCTGAAGATGTACTTCTTCACCGGCTGGCCGGAAGTCTCCGATACCTGCACGATCCTCAAGGAGCAGCTGGCGGCGGTCGGGATCGACCTCGAACTGGTGTCGCTGGAGATCGGCGCCTGGCAGGAGCAGGTGATGGCGGGCGATTCGGATCTCGCCATCCTCGGCGGCTTCCAGGGCCCGGACCCGGCCAACCTCCAGTCGCGCGTCGGCACCGGCGGCACCCTGAACTTCTGGTTCTACAGCAACACCGACGTGGACGAGCAGCTGAAGGAAGGCGACGCCGCGACCTCCCAGGAGGCACGGATTCCCTTCTACTTCAAGGCCCAGGAGATCCTCGCCCAGGACCTGCCGGTCATCCAGCTCGTCCTGCAGACGAACTTCCCGGCGTATGTCGATACGCTGTCGGGCATCTGGAACGACGCGAACGATCCCGCGTCCTCCAAGGTTGGCCTGAATCGGTTCACGCTCACCAAGATCAACGGCTGAGCGGAGGACGCTGACCGGCACCGGGCTTCACCACGCGCACGTCGCGGGTGAAGCCTGGCCCCCAACTCATGTCCCTTCACGGGAATCCTTGGGTCCCTGCATTGTCGTGGTCGGTCCAGCGAAAGGCGCATGGCGTGAGCAGTCCATCCTCCAAGACCCGGTTCGAGAAGCCCGATCACTCGGCGGCATGGTCCCGCCGGTCGGTCGTGCGGGCGGGATTCAGCAGTGCCGTCGCGGCGACCATCGCCGGGATGAGCTTCCCCAAGGTGATGGGCGCGCAGGCGACGCCGGAAGCCTCGCCCTCGGCATCCCCTGCCGCGAGTCCGGCAGCATCGCCGATCGTCGCCAGCTGGCCCATGCCCACCGTGGGCGAGGTCCCGGCCAAGACGCTCAGTGGCACCGTGATCGTGGTCAATGGCGGCGAGCCGAAGAGCTTCCAGCCCGATTTCCAGGTCGACGATTTCGCGTGGCCGATCGCATGCAATATCTACAACACGCTCACATCGCTCGATAACAGCTACAACGTCATTCCCGAACTCGCCACCGCCTACACCGTGGCCGATGACGGGCTCTCGATCACCTACACGCTCAACCCGCTCGCCAGCTGGCATGACGGGACTCCGGTGACGTCGCTGGACGTGAAGTACACGTTGGAGAAGATCGTCTCCGAACCGACGGCGACCGCCTCCAGCCTCATCGGCGCGGTATCCCACGTCGATGCACCCGAGCCATACACCGCCATCGTCCACCTGAAGCAGCCGTCTGCATCCGTCGTCGGCTTCCTCTCGTGGTATGGCGTCTTCATCCTGCCGGCGCACATCTACGATGGCACCGACTGGACGACGAATCCCGCGAACATGAAGCCGATCGGCTCCGGTCCCTTCAAGTTCGTCGAGTACAAGGCCGGCGAGTCGGTCACGCTCGAGGCGAACCAGACCTTCTTCGGCGACGGCCCGTTCCTCGAGCAGCTGAAGTTCTCCATCATCCCGGATGACAACACCCAGGTGCAGGCCCTCCTGAACGGCGAGGTCGACTTCCTGCCGGCCCTCCCGAGCACGCAGGTGGCGACGCTCCAGGCCACGCCGGGGTACAAGACGGTCGAGAAGACCTATCCGAGCCCGATCTACTTCGGCTTCAACTTCAAGCGCGAGAACCTGGCAAAGGTCGAGGTCCGCAAGGCGATCGCCATGGCGGTGGACCGCGACCAGATCCTCCAGACGGCGCTGAATGGCCTCGGCACTACCTCCGACCGCTTCTACCCGGCGGTCATCGAATGGGCGTCGAACCCGGATGCGACCGCCCCGGCGTTCGACGTCGATGGCGCCAACAAGCTCCTGGACGACGCTGACTACCCGAAGAACGGGGACGAGCGGTTCTCGCTCAAGCTCTTCTTCTTCACCGGCTGGCCGGAAGTCGCCGATACCTGCACCGTGCTCAAGGAGCAGTTCGCGGCCATCGGGGTCACGCTGGAGCTGGTGTCGCTGGAGATCGGCGCCTGGGAGGAGCAGGTCCGCGCCGGTGATTCCGATCTCGCCATCCTCGGCGGGTTCCAGGGTCCCGATCCGGCCAACCTCGCCTCCCGCGTCGGCACGGATGGCACGCTCAACCTCTGGTTCTACAGCAACACGGAGGTAGACGAACTCCTCAAGCAGGGTGACGAGGCGACGACCCAGGAGGCGCGCGTCCCGCTCTACTTCAAGGCACAGGAGCTGCTCGCGCAGGATCTCCCGATCGTCCAGCTGGTGCTCCAGACCTCGTTCCCGTCCTTCGTGGACACCCTCAGCGGCATCTGGACCGATCCGGACGACGCCGCAGCCTCGCAGGTCGGCATGAACCGGTTCACGCTGACCAAGATCGCAAGTTAATCGAAGGGTAATCAGGATTCATGGGCCGGTATCTCTCGCGACAACTGGCGTCGATCATCCCGACGATCCTGCTCTCGATCGTGTTGAACTTCTTTCTGCTCCATGCCGCGCCGGGTGACCCGGCGCGGATCATGGCGGGCATGGACAACCCGAATCCCGAGCAGATCGCCGCGATCCGGACGCAGCTTGGCCTCGACAAGCCGCTGCCCGTCCAGTTCTTCAACTACGTGAAGGAACTGGCGAAGGGCAATCTCGGTCAATCGCTGACCTACAAGCAACCCGTCCTCGACATCATCATGTCGCGGCTGCCGGCCACCCTGCTCCTGACGGTGACGAGCGCCATCATCGCGCTCGTCATCGGCACCCTGCTCGGTGCCTTCGCAGCCCAACGCGCGGGCAAGCCGGTCGATACCGCACTCGCGTTCGGCAACTACGCCCTGTTCGCGATGCCCGCCTTCTGGCTCGGCCTCATCATCATCGTCATCTTCGCCTCGAAGCTGGGCTGGTTCCCGACCTCGGGGATGCGGAACCTGCGAGCCGACTACACGGGCTGGCGCGAACGCCTCGATGTCCTGCACCACCTCGTGCTGCCGGCCCTCACCCTGGCACTCGTCCAGATCCCGGTCTACTTCCGCATCACTCGCTCCAGTGTCATGCTCCAGCAGCGAGAGGATTATGTCACGACCTTCCGCGCGACCGGCATCCCGGAGTCGCGGATCTTCCGGCGCTACGCCCTCCGCAATGCCCTGCTCCCGACCGTCACGGTCTTCGGACTCAGCCTCGGCTTCGTCTTCACCGGCGCCGCCCTGGTGGAGATCGTCTTCGCCTGGCCCGGGATCGGCCGGCTGACGCTGGATGCCGTCTTCCGCCGGGACTACCCGCTGCTCCTGGGCATCTATCTGATTCTTGCGATAGCGGTTTCCATCGCCGTGCTCATCACCGACCTCGTCTACGCGTTTCTCGACCCACGCATCAGGTTGCGCTAAATGGACCAGATCAGTCTTGCCGCTGAAGTCACCGGCGTCGACGCCGCCCTCGACCGGCCATCCCGCCTCCAGTCGTTCTGGAAACCCTTCGTCCAGAGCCGAATGGGACCGATCGGCCTCGCCCTGCTCATCTTCGTCGCCCTCTGCGCGATCTTCGCCGGGGTGATCGCCCCGGATGGACCCTTCAAGCTCGGCGCACCGAAGCTGCTGGCGCCGGGCTCCGAAGGCCATCTCCTCGGCACGGATCACCTGGGCCGCGACATCCTCGCCCAGCTGGTCTACGGTGCCCGCGTTTCCCTGATGATCGGCTTCGTCGCCGCCGGCATCTCGCTCATCGTCGGCGTGATCATCGGCAGCATCGCCGGCTACTACGGTGGCTGGGTCGATATCGTGCTCAGCCGGATGACGGACATGTTCCTCATCATCCCGGCCTTCTTCCTGATCATCGTGGTGGTCGCGACCCTCGGCAGCGGCATCATCTACGTGATGATCGTCATCGGCCTCACCGCCTGGCCGACCAGCGCCCGTCTCATGCGCGCCCAGGTCCTCTCCTTGCGCGAGCGGACATTCATCCAGGGCCTGAAGGCGCTCGGAGAATCGGACAGCCGCATCCTTCTGCGCCATATCATCCCCAACGGAATCCAGCCGCTGATCGCGAATGCCTCGCTCGATATCGCCTCGGCGATCCTGATCGAATCGGGCCTCTCCTTCATCGGACTCGGCGACCCGAACAAGGCGACCTGGGGCCGCATGATCTTCGATGGCCGCACCACGATCCTCACCGCCTGGTGGACCTCCGTCCTCCCAGGGATCGCCATCATCATCACCGTCCTCGGCTTCTACCTCGTCGGCGATGGCATCGCCTACGTCCTCAATCCCCGCAGCCGGAAGGTGACCGCATGAGCCAGGCAGTCCCCTCGAATCCCGCCTCCGCCTCGGATGCCCCGCTGCTGGATGTGCGCAACCTCACCATCACCTACCGCACGGACCGGGGCTATGTCGCCGCCGTGCGCGATGTCAGCTTCACGGTTCCCAAGGGCGGCTCGATCGGCCTCGTCGGCGAGAGCGGCAGCGGCAAGTCGACCATCGCCATGGCCGTGATGCGCCTGCTGCCGCCGAATGCCCGCGTGTCCGGCCAGATCATCTTCGACGGCGTCGACCTCACGCAGGTGGATGACCGGGCACTGAACAAGACCTGGCGCTGGCGGAAGCTCTCGATGGTCTTCCAGAAGTCGCTCTCCGCGCTCAGCCCGGTCCACCGCATTGGCGACCAGATGCACGACGTGCTTCACCAGCACGAGCCGAACCTGACCGAATCCCAGCGCCGGGAGAAGATCGACGGTGTGCTCGCGGCGGTGAACCTGCCGCAGCGGGTCATTCGCGCCTACCCCTTCGAGCTCTCGGGCGGCCAGATGCAACGCGCCATGATCGCGCTCGGGCTTATCTGCAACCCGCCCTTCGTCATCTTCGACGAAGCGACGACGGCCCTCGACGTGATCACGCAATCGCAGATCCTGAACGAGGTGAAGCGCCTGAAACAGGAGTTCGACCTGACGACGATGGTGATCTCGCACGATGTCGGCGTCATCAACGCGACGACGGATACCGTCGCCGTCCTCTATGGCGGCCAGCTGATGGAGCTGGCCCCGCGGGAGACTTTCTTCAAGGCTCCCGCGCACCCCTATTCGAAAGCCCTGATCGACTCCGTGCCGCCGCTCCACGGCCCGAAGCGTCGCATCACCGGCATCTCGGGTTGGAAGCTGGATCTCGCGGAGACCTCCGCCGGCAGCCAGCTCTCCTCGTCCGCGCCGGGGACCGGTTCGGGAGCCGCGATGGTGGAGATCGCCCCGGGCCACTTCGTGCGTTCGACCGGAACCGAGAGCGTCTTCGCCCAGGAGGTCGCCCGATGAGCGCGTCCGCTCCCGCCTCGTCCCAGACATCAACGACCCTGGAGGACGCCCCGACGCTGATCGAGGTGCAGGGCCTCCAGCGGTACTACCCCATCCGCAAGGGCATCACCGATTTCGCCTTCGGCAAGGCGGAATACGTGAAGGCGGTGGACGACATCTCCTTCACGATCAAGCGCGGGGAGATCCTCGCGCTGGTGGGCGAGTCCGGCAGTGGCAAGTCGACCACCGGACGCCTGCTCGTGCGGCTGGACACGCCCACCGGCGGACACATCCGGTTCGACGGGACGGACGTCGCCTACCTGAAGGGCGCTGCCCTCAAGGCCTTCCGCCGCCGCGCGCAGATCATCTTCCAGAACCCGTTCGAGGCGTTCGATCCCCGCCAGACGATCGGGGAGGCGCTGGACCAGGCGCTACGCATCCACAATCTCGGCACGGCATCGGAACGGGAGCGCAAGATCATCACGGCGCTCGAGAACGCCAGCCTCGCCCCGGCGCGGGAGTTCATGGCGCGGTATCCGCACGAGCTTTCCGGCGGCCAGTCCCAGCGGATCGCGACCGTGCGCGCGATGCTTCTCGAACCGGATTTCCTCGTCGCGGACGAGCCGGTGTCGATGCTCGACGTCTCGGTGCGGGCGGACATCCTGAACCAGTTGCTGGACCTGCGAGACCGGTTCGGCATGGCGATCCTCTTCATCACGCACGACCTGGCGGTGGCACGCTACGTGGCCGACCGGATCGCGGTGATGCACTACGGGAAGTTCGTCGAGGTGGGCGATGCGGAACAGATCATCGCCAACCCGCAGGACCCCTATTCGCGGGAACTCCTGGCGAACACCCTTCCCGCTGGCAACGAATAGCGATCTGCATCTCCGACGAAGCGAGAGGCCCCGGTCAGGCGACCGGGGCCTCTCGCTTCGTCCGTCGTCCGTGGGTTCCCAGGAGTGAGGTGGCCCTGGCCAACCGAACGCGGAATGGAGCTGCATGGACGGCACTCGCGAGGAGTGGCGATCCTTGTGATCGCCGTGGTGGTGGCGATCCCAGGCGATCAGCGGGCGCAACGTGACGGGAGCCACAAGGGCCGCGTCGTCGGGAACTCAACACGCGATTCGGACGCGGCGCTAGGCGAGCCGGTCGCGCAAGGCGGCGATATTCGCGGCGACCGTCGCATGGTCGTTCAGGACGGCGGTCCCGGCCACGAGGGTGTCGGCCCCGGCGTCCACGACCGCGGAGATCGTGTGGACGTTGATGCCGCCATCGACTTCCAGGCGGCAATCCGGGTTCACGCGGTCGATCAGCGCCCGCACGCGGGCGACCTTGTCCGTCATCTGCGGGATGTAGTTCTGGCCCCCGAAACCGGGATTGATCGTCATCACCAGGATCTTGCTGACGAACGGCACGATCTCCTCGATCGCCGCGACCGGCGTCGCCGGATTCAGGGCAACGCCCGCGGCAGCGCCCGTCTCCGTGATGGATGTCACCAGGCGGTGCAGGTGGACCGTCGCCTCGACGTGCACGGTGATGCTGTCCGCGCCCGCCTCCCGGAACGGCTCGATCCATCGTTCCGGTTCCACGATCATCAGGTGCGCATCGATCGGCAACGCAGTGCCCACCCGGACACTCTCCAGCACCGGCAACCCGATGGAGATGTTCGGGACGAACCGTCCATCCATCACGTCGAAATGGATGTAGTCGGCACCTCCTTCGGCGAGGTCGTCGAGCTGCTGGCCGAGGTGGAGGAAATCGGCGGAAAGGATCGACGGGCCGATCCAGACGGCATGCGGAGATCGCGTCATGCGGGCAGTCTGCTCCAGGGCTCAAATCGCGTGGAAGGCCGGGTTCATGGTGGGCGATCCGGTGTGGATCGCCTCGTTCACTGTCGAAGATGGTATACCATCGTGGCGGGGGATTCGTGGGAACTACGCGCGTGATGCGGAGTCCAGCTCGTGAAACTGCTCGACCGGTTCGAACAATCGATGGAACGCCTCATGGAAGGCTCGGTGGGATCGATCTTCCGCCAGAAGATGCAACCGGCGGAGATCGGCCGCGCGCTCGAAAAGGCCATGTTCGACCACAAGCAGGTCTCCGTGGGCACCCTGATCGTCCCCAACCGCTACACCGTCGCCCTCAATCCCGGCGACTACGCCCAGTTCGCCGACTATACGCAGGGGCTGGCGCACCAGATGGAACGCTTCCTCTTCGAACGCGCCAGCGAGAAGGGTGCATCGGTCCTCGATCACATCCAGGTCTCGTTCATGGAGGATGAGAAGGCGAAGCGTGGGCGGCCCACCGTCACCTGCGCCATCTCCGACATGCACCGCCCGGCGCCGGCCCGCCCCCGGTCGGCCGCGCCGTCTCGCTTCTCCGGCGCCCCGGCTCCTGCCCAGGCGACCCAGCCGTTTCGTCCCCACCATCGCCGGGGGGACGTCTTCGTCCTGTTCGGCGTCGATGGCGTCCGCCGTGGCGACACGGTGCGGCTCGACCGGCAGGAGACCACGGTCGGGCGATCGGGCGACAATGCGCTGGTGATCGCCGCCACCGATGTTTCCCGCCATCACGCGCGGATCGACCTGATCGATGGCGTCCCGCGCCTCGAGGACCTCGGCAGCACGAACGGCACCCGCGTCAACGGCCAGCACGTCCGTCATGCCGACCTCACGCCGGGAGACCAGGTGGCATTCGGGAGCCAGCTCTTCGAGGTGGCAACGGACGGCGGACCCCGATGAACCTCTCCACCTCGTCGCTCTCCTACGACTGGTTTCTCTTCGCCCTCCGCATCGCCTTCATCGGGCTGATCCTGCTCTTCCTGTACCAGATCGCTCGCGTCACCATCCGCGAACTCGTGCGCATCGGGACCTACGCTCCCGCGTCGAACGTCTCGTTCGCGGCCTCGGCATCGGCAGTCCCTCCGCAGCTGGAGATCGTGGAACCGGCGAACTCCGGGCTCGCTCCCGGCGAACGCTTCTATCTTGATCCCTACACGACGATCGGCCGGCGCAACGACAACGCCATCGTGCTGCCGGACTCGTTCGTCTCGGGCCAGCACGCGGAGATCGTGCTGGATGGCGGCCAGTGGTGGCTCACCGACCTCCAGAGCACCAACGGCACGCAGGTCAACAGCC
>JBQCJS010000088.1:0-5077 GCA_051952485.1 Thermomicrobiales bacterium
TCTCGTTCAGCGTGGTGGTGCTGGCGTTGCTGATCGGGACCCTGAGCGCCTACGCCCTCGGACGGCTGCACTTCCGGGGCAAGACCATCGTCCTCTACCTCATCCTCTCGATGACGATGTTCCCGGCGATCGCCATCCTGGGTTCGCTCTTCCAGATGATGCAGCGGTTCCACGCCTACAACACGCTGTGGGGGCTGATCATCGTCTACCTGACCTTCACGCTGCCGTTTACCGTCTGGGTGCTGACCAACTTCTTCCGCGCCATGCCGGAGGAACTGGAACAGGCGGCGCTGGTCGACGGCGCTACCCCGATGCGCGCCCTGCGCGAGGTGTTGCTGCCGCTGGCGGTGCCAGGGATGGTGACGACGGCCCTGCTTGCGTTCATCGGTGCGTGGTCCGAATTCCTCTATGCCCGCACCTTCACCCTCACGGAGCGGGCGATCACGGTGCAGGTCGCGATCGCGAACTTCACCGGGAACCAGCAGTTCGAGGAGCCGTTCGGCGTCCGCATGGCGGCGGCGGTGGTGGTGACGGTGCCGTTGCTGGTCGGCGTGCTGCTGGTGCAGCGCCGGATCATCGCGGGCCTCACGGCGGGCGCGGTCAAGGGCTGACCCCAGGTATCCCCGCAAGGCGTGCATCCCGGATTCGGCGCGGAGGCGTGCCGGGTCCGGGATGCGCGTGTCCGGTTCACATCGTGTTGATGGTTCGAGGCGAGGGCGCGGCGATGCTGGCGCTTGCGTCGCGCGATGGCCGGAAACGGGAGCGGGCGCGCCCGTCCGATGCGCCGCTGCCCCGTATACTCGACCGTGACACGGGTTGGCCGTGCGTCGTGGTCCATGCCGATCGAGAGCGGAGATGCTTGCAGGGAGTCCGGACGGATCGTCAACGCATCAGGGGAACCTCGTCCTTGTCGTGGACGACGAGATGGCGGTGCGGGAGACGATTGCCTTCAACCTGAAGCGGGAAGGGCTGGAGGTCGCGCAGGCGATGACCGGCACCGAGGCCCTGGCAATGGCGAGGCAGCTCGATCCCGATGTGATCGTGCTCGACGTGATGCTTCCCGAGATGACCGGCTACGAGGTCTGCCGGGCGGTGCGGGAGTTCTCCGCCGTGCCGATCCTCCTGCTCTCGGCGCGCGGCGAGGAGATCGATCGTGTGGTCGGCCTGGAGATCGGCGCGGACGATTACCTCACGAAGCCGTTCGCCATGCGGGAGCTCGTTGCCCGCGTGCGGGCGATGCTGCGCCGGACCAGGATGGTGAAGGCCCTCGCGACTCGCGCCGACGACCCAGCCGCGCCTGAGGTTGTCGACGGCGCCGCGATGACGGCGATCGCGGACCTGCCGGCATCGGACGCGCGCCCGGCGGCGTCGGCAGGCCCGGTCGAGATCGATCATCCCCGCCGCGTGGCGCGGGTGCGCGGCACGGAAGTGACGCTCACCTCCAAGGAGTTCGATCTGCTCGCCTATCTCGTCAGGCACCCGGGGATCGTGCTTTCCCGCGAGGCGCTGCTGCGCGAGGTCTGGGGATACCAGCATCGCGTGGACACGCGGACCGTGGACGTGCATATCCGCTGGTTGCGACAGAAGATCGAGGAGTACCCGAGCGAGCCGGTGCTCATCATGACGGTGCGTGGGCATGGATATCGGTTCGTCGGCAGCAAGACCTGAACGCACTCCCCCGTCCGGGCAGGTCCCGGATGAGGACGCCTACTCCTGGCGCAACCCGCTCTACCAGCCAGGCTCCCGGAATGCGCATGGCCTGCGGTTCGCCATCGCCGCCCCCTTCGCGGCGTTGACGCTGGTCGTCCTGCTCATCCTCGCCATCGTGCTCGGAAACTACGCCCGGTCGGTCTACATGGACCGGCTGGAGGACGCGATGGCGACGCAGGCTCACCTGGTCGCGGCGGACTACGAGCAGCTTGCCGCGACGACCCCCTCACCGGCGGACATCCAGTCCCTGGTGACGGCCCGCGCCCGGACCACCGGCAACCGGATCACGATCATCGATGCCAACGGCCGCGTGCTGGCCGACTCGGAGGCGGACCCCGCCACGATGGTGAACCACAACCAGCGGCCCGAGGTGGAGGAGGCGCGGGCGGCGGGGTTGGGCGAGGATGAACGCACCAGCGCGACGGTCGATTCCGGGTTCATGTACGTCGCGGTGCTGACCGGGGCTCCTGACGACGTGGTCGTACGGGTCGCGGTCGACCTGGACCAGGTGACGGACGTGGTGGACCGCATCCGCACCACGTTCCTGATCGCGGCGGTCGCGGCGGCGGCCGTGGTGGCGTTCCTTGCGATCCAGATCGCGAACCGGATTGCCCGGTCGATCGATGGCCTGGAACAGCAGCTGGAGGCATTCGCGGAAGGGAATCTGGACGCCCGCGTGGTGCCGAGCGGTCCCCGCGAAGTGATGGAACTCGGCTGGAGCTACAACCGGATGGCGGATGACCTGCAGACCTCGATCGTGGCGATCGAGCAGACGCGCAACCGGTTGCAGGCCGTGATGGCCAGCCTGGAGGACGGGGTCATCCTCACGGACGAGGACGGCGTGGTGTTGAAGATGAACCGCGCGGCCGAGCACCTGCTCCAGGCGACGGGGGGGCAGGCAATGGGACGGCCCTTCCCGCAGGTGGTTCGCGACCACGAGATCGCGGAGCAACTGGACCATACGCTGGAGGAGCATGGCCGCGAGGTTTCGACCGTCGAGCATGGCGTGGATCGCCGCACCCTGCTGGTGACGACGCAGATGGCGGAGGGCCGGCAGGAGCGCCTGGGCCTGGTGGTGCTGCGCGATGTCACGCGGCTCCGGCAACTGGAGCAGGTCCGGCGGGAGTTCGTGGCGAACGTGTCGCACGAGTTGCGGACGCCGCTGACCTCGATCCGCGCGCTGGCGGAGACGCTGGAAGCGGGAGCGCTGGACGAACCGGAGATGGCGAGCCAGTTCGTCGAACGCATCCTGGTGGAAGTGGACCGCCTGACGGCGCTGGTGGAAGACCTGCTGGACATGGCGCGGCTCGAAGCCGGTCGCTCGCCGCTCAACCTGGAGGTCCACGATCTCGGGGAGGTGGTGGAACACGCGGCGGACCGGCTGCGGGCTCAGGTGGACCGCGCGAAGCTCTCCCTGCATGTGGAGATCG
Organism: Thermomicrobiales bacterium; assembly: GCA_051952485.1. Taxonomy (GTDB): domain Bacteria; phylum Chloroflexota; class Chloroflexia; order Thermomicrobiales; family UBA6265; genus JASGDN01. Next base: position 3,141 of record JBQCJS010000088.1, read on the forward strand.
GCGACGATCTCGAACCCATCGCGCTGGACCGTGTGCGTATCGAGCAGGTGCTGCTGAACCTTGTGCACAACGCGATCAAGTTCACGTCGCCCGGCGGCTCGATCACGATCGGGGTCGAACGGGGAGACGGCGTGCTGGTGACGCGCGTCACGGACACCGGGGTGGGTATCCCGGAGGCGGAACAGGAGTGGCTCTTCGAGCGGTTCTACAAGTCGGACAAGGCACGCAACTCCGGCGGCACCGGTCTTGGCCTGGCGATCGCCAAGAACATCGTGCAGGCGCATGGAGGCGAGATCTCGGTCGAGAGCGCGCCGGAGCAGGGGGCGACCTTCCGCTTTACCGTGCCGATGACCCGCAAGAGCGGACAGAAGAAGCGCCGCACCATGCGGGATGCGGCGGTCCAGCGCCAGTTGCGCGCGCGGATCGGTGTCGATGAGTAACGCTCTTTCGATTCCTTAATTGCCCGTACATATCAAAAGTTGCCTCTGCTGACAGACTAGGCGAATGACGCTCGATGTCAGGAGGCCGGCTCATGATGGACTTCGGCAACGACGGCGCGGAGCTTGTCGACGCCTCCCATGCCACGACCCCATACGATGCGCGAACGCGCGTCCTCGTCGTCGAGGACGATGCGCGCTTTGCCGCACCCCTGACCGAGGCGATCGCCGCCGTGGGACTGGAGCCGCTGGTGATCGGCGCGATCGATGACGATTTCGTGGGCTTCGTGCGGCGAACCCTGCCCGCGGTCGTGGTGGTGGACCTGTTCCTCCCCACAGCGGATGCGTTGCGGCTGGGCCGCTGGGTTGGCGGGCTCTGCCAGCGGCCGGTTGTCGTGGTCGTGCCGGGGTCGACCAGTCCCGCCATCCCGGAGGCGTCGACGGAGCGACTGCGGGTGGTGAGGCGTCCGGTGGCGCCGGACATGCTCGCCCAGACGCTGGCGCAGATCGTCCGGATGCGGCGCTGGCAGGCGCAGCGCGCCCGGGAGGACGATCCCGAGCAGCGGACGGCGTGACGCCCTGTTCCTGGATGTGTGCCCCTCAATCGGCGGCGGTCTTGCCCTCGTCGATGCGGATGGCGGCCCACGTCTCCGGGGCGCGAACGAAGAAGAGCAGTCCGGTGAGGACGAGAAGCAGGGTGGTCACCACCAGGGCCGCGCGCGGGCTGGCGAGGTCGGAGATCGTGCCGAGCAGGAGCGGCCCCACGACATAGCCGAGATCGGCGACGGTGCGATAGAGGCCCATCGCCGGGCCGATGTGGGACTTCGGGGCGAGGTCCGCTGCGTAGGCGGCTGGAGCGGCTCCGGCGATCCCGGATGCTACCGCCCAGCAGAACGAGGCCGCGAGATAGCCCCCGAAGGAATCCGCGAACGCGAAGAGGGCCATCGCCCCGGCGGAGCAGAGGGCCGACGGGACGATCACGGCCTTGCGCCCGAACCGGTCCACCAGGGCGCCGGAGGGGTAGATGAGGAAGAGCCCGACGATGCTCACCATGCCGATTCCCAACCCGATCTGATCGGGTTCAAGGCCGATGTGATCTTCCGCGAGCAGGGGGATGACGTTGAAGAGTCCGCCGGTGCGGGCGAAGAAGGCGGCGAAGCTGACGAGGCAGATCAGGGCGAAGCCCGGGATGGCGACCAGCATGTCGATCTGCTGGCGAAAGCCGAGCCTAGAGGGTTGGGGCTTGCTGGTGTCGATGGGAGGCGTCGCCGGCTTCGTCTCCGGGACGAACATCAGGGCGAGGACGGTGACGATTCCGGCGAGGAGGGCGTTCGCCAAGAAGGGGCGGGCGAGGCCGACGTGCGTGGCCAGCCAGCCGCCGGGAAACGATCCCGCGCCGACCGCGAAGACGAAGACCCCGGTATAGATCGCCATCACCCGTCCGCGATTGTGGGGCTCGGCGATGTCCGTGAGGACGATCTGGCCGGCGGTGAGGACGAA
>JBQCJS010000089.1:0-2520 GCA_051952485.1 Thermomicrobiales bacterium
AAGGCCGTCAGCACACGGTCGAGGCCAGGCAGCACCGCCCCACCCCGGAATTGCCACGCCGGATACGCATAGCCACGCCGGCCAAGTTCCACCGCGACCAGTTTGCCGCGCTTGCGCCGGTTATCGACCGCCTGCCTGGTGATGTCGAGCATCGCCCCGACTTCCTGCGCGGAGCATGTGCCACCGTCGCTGGCGAGCAGGGCGTCGCGGCTTCGCATGCCCCGGATGCGGGCCGCCGCGAGTGGATCGCGATGGCGCAGGGCGGCGAGCGCTTCCGGCCGGTCGAGCAGGGCGAGCAGCACGGCGTAATCCGATGCTTCACTGGCGGCTTCCGCCATCGACTCGGCGTCGGCGTGCTTCGTCAGCTCGGCGACGGCGCGCAGGATACGGATGACCGACGCCTGCTTCGCGCGGGTGCTCCGTGTGCCTCCCGCGATCTGCTGGAGCAGCTCGCTGGCCGCGTCAACCGCGGCGACAGGAGCCTCCGAGGCGGCGTCGGCGAGCCGTTCGAGCGGTGACAGGGTTGGGGCACGAGGAACGATGGCAGCCATGATGAACCCTCCGACGATTGACGTAGATTCATCATAGGTCCGCCGGTGCAAATTGGCAACATAGTGCTCTCAGGAGACCCGGGCTTCGGCGGGAGGATCGGGGCAGGGTTCGATGTGCCAGATCACCTCCGCGCCGCCGTTCCACGCCAGCTCGGCGAGGAAATCCGCGAGGTCGCCCGCCGCCACGTAGTAGTCGTTCTCGTGCGGGATCACGATCTTCGCCGATTCCAGCCGTGTCACCACCCGGTAGAAGGGCGGGCGCAACGCTTCCGCCTCCGCCAGCGGTTCCGAATGCCGGTAGTGGTAGCGGCTGCCCTGCGCCGCGCTCGTCCAGTCGACATCGGCCCAGCCGCTGCCATCGGGGTTGTCCGGAATCCACAGGCTCCGGTACTTCGCCTCCACCGCGTCGGCATCGTCCGGGTCCGGCGGATCGGGGAGGAGCGCAGGGTCGCTCATCGCTGCACCTCCAGCCCCCGGTAATGTCCCTCGTAGAAGAGCAGCGGGTCGTCGGTGTCATCGCCCACCCCACCGGCGACGATGTCCGCGACGATCAGCGCGTGATCGCCGGTCATCATCCGGCCCGTCACCGTGCATCCGGCCCACGCCAGCACCGTCGGCCCGGTCAACATTGGAATCGCCGTGCCATCGACCTCGGCCAACGTGTGCGGGATGCCGCCGAACCGCGCATCCGGCACCGGCGCGCGCCCGGCGAAGCGATCGGCCAGGAACTCGCCGCCACGATCGAGGATGGCCACCGCGAAGGGACTTCCTTCCGCCAGCAACTGATGAAACGACGATTCCGTCGCCAGCCCCATCGCCAGCGTGGGTGGTTCCAGCGAGAGCAGCATCAGCGAACCGACGGTCGCGCCCCGAAATGCCCCGTCCGGCGCCGTGGTGGTGGCGATCGCGACCCCCGTCGGCCAGCGCCGGCGGAAGGCGCGCGCGAAGGCGTGATCAGTCATGGCCGCCGCCATCGGTGCGCCCGAGGTCGTCCAGCACGGTGCGGGCGTACTCCACGATCAGGTCGAAGGCGTGGTCGTAGGCGATCGCGCGGGAGCTTCCCGCTCGTTCCCGCACCGCGATGGTGAGGTCCGGATGCAGGGTGAAATGGCGCCACGTCTCGGCCTGGGGCGCCATCTGCACGCGGAGCATCACGGCGATGTCCTCCGGGGTCAGCTGGCTGATGCGCTCCTTGATCTCGGCCAGCGGCAGGCGTTCGTCCTTCAGTTGCTGGATCATCCGCAGCCGCAGGAGGTGATCGGCATCGTAGGTGGCGGAGGGGCCCCGGCCATACGCCGGTTGCAGGAGACCTTCGGAGATGTAATACCGGATCGTCCGGGCCGTGACTCCCGTCTCCCGCTCCAGATCGGCTATGGTGTAGCGAACAGGCCGCGGTCGTTCGTACCGGGGGACGCTGCTCGGCGGCAGGCGTTGAGATGACACGGAAGCTTCCTCCGCATGGCGACCATCGCGCGACGATAGTCCTGACTCGCCCGATCCGGTTCCGGGGCGTGGCGAATCCGGCGGCTATCCCTGAACTCACTGCGTAGCATAGGGTATCGCGATGCCGATTGGTGACGATACGATCAACACGGAGGGTGGATGAACGGTCAGGCGTTGCTCTGGTTCGGGATCGCGGGAGGGGCCCTGGCCTTCGCCGCGTCGCTCCTCTATCAGCGGTACATCAAGCGCACGCCGACCGCCGTGCAGTCGCGCGGATCGTTCGCGATGTTCGCCGGGCTGATGGTCTTCTTCGCGGCCTGTGCCTTCGTTGCCGGACTGATCGCCTCCAACTGACGGTCGCCCTCCGGATTCACCCCGACCGACTCCCGCCCAGCACCACCATCGCAACGGCCGAGGTTCCCGCGTGACGACGCCCTCCACCCCTCCACGTTCGCTCTCCGCCACGCGCCCGGCGTCCCACGAGACGCCGCAGCCGTCCCGCTGGGTGAGGTTGCGGACCCGGCTG
>JBQCJS010000090.1:0-2102 GCA_051952485.1 Thermomicrobiales bacterium
GCGACGGCGTTCACGGTCGGGGTGACCGAACCGTGGATGAACGGCCTCGGCGGCGGCGGCTTCATGGTCGTCTGGCTGGCGAAGGAGCGGCGCTCCCTCGTCATCGAGTATCCGATGATCTCCCCGCTCGCGGCCACGGAGGCGATGTTCCCGCTCAGCGGCGGCGTCGATGCCGCGCTCTTCGGCTGGCCCTCGGTGGTGGGAAACGCCAACGTGCTCGGCTTCCGGTCCATCGCGGTGCCGGGGACCGTCGCCGGGCTGGCCCTCGCGCTGGAGCGCTACGGCACGCTCCCCCTCGCGACGGTGCTGGAGCCGGCGATCGTCGCGGCCGAGGAGGGCATTCCCGTCACCTGGCACACCACGCTGATGCAAGCACGCGATCTCGGCAACCTCCAGCGATTCCCATCGACGGCGAAGGTCTTCCTGAACGCGGACGGCAACCCCCTCGTCTCGATCGAGCAGACCAACCCGACCTCCCTGCGGCAACCGGATCTCGCGGCAACGCTGCGCACGATCGCCGACGAGGGACCGCGCGCCTTCTACGAGGGAGAGATCGCCACGAGGATCGTCGGCTTCCTGCAGGAGCACGGCGCGATCCTCACGCAGGAAGATTTCGCCGCGTACCAGGCGCTCGACGAGCCGACTGTCTCCGTGGAGTACCGCGGCGCGACGGTCCACACGATGGGCAAGGGCACCGGCGGCACCTCGCTCGCGCAATCGCTCGGCATGCTGGACCGCGTCGATCTCGCCGGGGCGGGACACGGGACGCCGGAATCGCTGCACCTGCTCGCCCAGGCGTTCCGGCAGTCCTTCGCGGATCGCTTCGCCTACCTCGCCGACCCGGACACCACCGAGGTCCCGCTCGACGCGCTGCTCGATCCCGCCTACGCGGCCGAGTGCGTCGCCCGCTGGCGGGAGGATGCGCTGCCGCCGATCCGGGCGGGCGCGAAGGATCGCCTCGGCGTCTCGCACACGCTGGCCGGCTCCGTGCCCGAATACGCTCGCGACGGCAGCACCACTCACCTCGGTGTCATCGACGCGGAGGGTAACGCCGTCTCCCTCACCCAGACCTTGCTGAGCGGATGGGGCAGCCGCGTGGTGGCGGAGGGGACGGGTGTCCTGCTGAACAACGGCATGATGTGGTTCGACCCGGAACCGGGCCGCCCGAATTCGGTCGGGGGCCGCAAGCGTCCGCTGACGAACATGGCGCCCGCCCTGGTGACGCGCGGCGACCGCATCCTGGCCAGCGTGGGTTCCAGCGGCGGACGCAAGATCATGAACGCGAACGCCCAGATCATCACGAACCTGGTCGATTACGGGCTGGACGTGCACACCGCCCTGGAGTCGCCGCGCATCGACGCCTCAACGCGCCAATTGATTGCCAGCAGCCGCTTCCCGCAGGCGACGCTCGATCGCCTGGCCGCGCTCGGGCACGACGTGGTGACGCGGGACGAGACCTGGCTCACCGGGGACTTCGCCTCGCCGGTGGCGATCCTGCGCGATGCGGACGGGACGACATCGGGTGCGGCCGATCCGTGGTACTTCCCGGCCATCGTCGGCGCGGCGGAGGGCTAACGCGAGGCCCAATCTCGCGGTCCGCATCGCCGTCAGACCACACGAGGTGTCGCGCGCCGACCTAACACGTATACGTTCGTGCCGCATTCACTATCCGACCGTGCCCCTCGTCCGGCCACGCGGTAGCGGACCATAGGTCCATCCAACCTGTGCCACATCCTTGTGGACGGGAACCGAGAACAACGGCGTTCTTGCGTTCCCGGTCGCGGACACCGACCAGATCGCTGCCGAGCCTGTCCGATCCGGACATCCTCCAGCCGATCCGGCCGGTGTCGGCGTGCCCGCCGTCAGGCTCCCGTCTTCTCCGGATTGACGGCCTTGACCGGACGCTCGCCCTCCCGGCGCTCCCAGCCCGGCGCGAAGAGGGGCAGGAAGTTCGTGGCCTGGTAGGGGTGCTTCCCCAGCTCCGCCCAGTTCAGGTCCGTGCCGAGTCCCGGCCCGTCCGGGATCTGCAACCGCCCGTCGATCACCGTCGCGGGATTGGTCACCAGCTCGTGCTCCCACCCGACGTTGAACTCGTCGAACAG
>JBQCJS010000091.1:0-2614 GCA_051952485.1 Thermomicrobiales bacterium
GCACATGCCCGGGAAAGCGAGACGGTCCACCCAGTGGACTGACTAGTCTACCCTGGCATTGCGCAGAGATCTCGGCGAACCACAAGGGTTCGCCCTACGAACGACCGAATCGCCTGGCAATCCGGCCGTTTGTGGGGGCCGCCTTCATGGCGGCCAGACCAGGCAGGAACAGGACAAGTTAGGCGAGTCGGTCCACTCAGGGCCTCATCCGCGCGACTCCACCGGGATCTCTCCCGAGCGGAACGGCGGACCCGTCTCCGATGTTCATGCGCGCCGGAGAGACGCATCCCGCGTCATGTCGTCCACCGTCACGATCACATGAAGTGATCCATCCGCGAGCATCGCCCCTACCAGCCATGACAGGCCATGCCGGGCGACCCTCCTGAATCGCGCGGCAACCCGCCATCATGCGCCCGCGCGTATCATTGCCCCATCGTGCGCCCGTCGCCGGCGCCCGCCCCGTTCGCCCCAGGAGTTTCCCGTTCATGCGCGTCATTTCCGGGTCCGCCCGAGGCCGCCAGCTCAAGGGTCCGCCCAGCTTCGCGACCCGCCCCATGACCGACAAGGTCAAGGGCGCCCTCTTCAACACCCTGCTCTCCCTCGGCGTGGAGCCGGACCGCATACTCGACCTCTACGCCGGCACCGGCGCCATCGGCATCGAGGCCCTCTCCCGGGGCGGCTCCTGGGCCACCTTCGTGGACAAGGGCCGCGAGCAATGCGCCACCATCCGCTGGAACCTCGAGTTCGTCGGGTTCCAGGATCGCGCCGAGGTCAGGCAGGTCGGTGTCGAAAGCTTCGTGGATACCGCGCTCGAATCGTATGACTTCATCATGATGGACCCCCCCTACGCCGATCCCGAGATCGTCCCCGTCCTCGAACGGGTCGCCGCATCGCGCTTGGTACAATCCGACACGATCGTCGTCGTGGGCCACGCCGAACGCGTCTCCCTGCCGGATACCGCCGGGCGCCTGGAACGCCTGAAGCTCCGCTGCCACGGTGACAGCTGCTTCTCCATCTACGAGGTCGCGCCAGACGACGAACCAACCGCCATCGATCCGGTGGATGTGGACGCCGACGACGAGGGGGCTCCATGACGCTCGCCATCTATCCCGGCAGTTTCGACCCGATCACGAACGGGCATCTCGATGTGGCGCTGCGGGCGGCCCGCCTCTTCGACACGCTCATCCTCTCGATCTACGAAGGATCGGAGAAGCCCACCGCGCTCTTTCCATTCTCGGAGCGCATCGCCCTCGCGCGGGAGGCGATCGCCGCGTCGGACGATCCCTTCGCCGGCCGCATCGTCGTGGACAGCTTCACCGGGCTGGCCGTCGATTACGCCCGGGCGAAAGGCGCCACCACCATCGTGCGTGGCCTGCGCGCCGTCTCCGACTTCGAGTACGAGTTCAAGTACGCCCACATGAACGAGCACCTGGCGCCGGAGATCGAGGTCGTCTGCCTGATGACTTCGGCCAGGCATTCGTTCATCAGCTCCACGTTCATCCGCGAGGTCTCTTCGCTGGGCGGCGACGTACACGGCCTCGTTCCGGCGAATGTGGAGGAAGCCCTGCTCCGGCGATTCGCCCCCGCCCCGCTCGGGTGACGGGCATCCTCGCGACGTCCAGCGGTGGCAGTGAACGGCCAGGTTTTGCCAATGCCGCGCCATACCTGAGAGAATGGGCGCAGGAATCGGGAATGCGTACCAGACGCCGGGCGCACGAGGGCCTTCCATTGGGGAATCCCTGCATGATGCTGGCGCCGGCTTTCGGGAGATGACCATGAACGACCGCGGTGGGCACCAGATTCAGCCGGATGGCACCGCCGACATCCTCTATCTGGTCGACCGGCTGGAAGAACTCGTCGGCGAAGGCAAGCGCGTGCCCTTCAGCACACGGATCATGGTCGAGGAGGAGGAGTTCCTCGCCCTCGTCGACCAGCTCCGCGAGGCCGTCCCGAACGAGATCAAGCAGGCCCAGCGCGTGATCAAGGAGCGGGAGCGCATCATCGGCGAGGCGCAGGGCGAGGCCGCGCGCATCGTCGACCTGGCGCAGGGGCAGGCGGAGCGCCTCGTCTCCCAGAACGCGATCGTGCAGGAATCCCGGCAACGCAGCGAGGAGATGCTTCGCCTGGCCGAGGAGGAGCGCCAGCGGGCCCGCGGCGAGATCGATGTCTTCATCATGGAGCAGATCGAGCTGGTGGAGGCCGCCGTCCGCCGGGGCATGGCGGTGATGGAAGACGCCGTGGAGCAGACCCTGGAGACGATGGAGCAGGCCCGCGCCGCCGTCGGCTCCTGACGGGAGGCGAGAGGCAAGAGCAGTGAGAAGTGAGGAGTGACACCTGCCCGGTGAGCCTCGCTCGGGACAGACCTCTCCCGGCAGGACACATGCCGTGGATGCGGCGAACCCCTGGTATTCGCCAGATACGCTTCTCCGCTGGGCGCGGTGAATGCAGGCGACCTCTCATTGCTCGTTCCTCTCGCCTCCTGTTTCTCTCTCCTCCCATTTGAACGACCAGGCAGCGTGCCGTATACTGTCACGGTTACGCCGGGTGTTACCCCCGGCGTTTTCGTGCACGCCATCCCGGCGGCGATCTGCAACCGTCGGCGCGGCACGAACGG
>JBQCJS010000092.1:0-2176 GCA_051952485.1 Thermomicrobiales bacterium
TGGAGATCAGGTAGAACTGGTCGATGGGCGTGATCGCGGGCGGCATCGTGCCACGCCGCCCGCCCACGACCACCGTCCGGTTCGCGATCCGCGCCACCTCCCGCCCGAGCACCGCCAGCCCGCCCAGCGCCGCGACGCCGATCCCGGCCCGCACCAGCAGGCGCCGCCGGTCCAGCACGGGTCCGGACGCATCCCCGGCATGGTCGGCATCTCCGCCGGATGCCGTCGCCGGTTCCGCCCGGAGCATCGTGAGCACGCCGCCCAGCACCAGCGCGAAGACGGTCATCGCCACGAGGATGCAGGCGACCACCCGCACGACGCCGAGGCCCGCCGCGATATCCGGCATCCGCCCCAGCACGTAGAGCGCCGCGAAGGCCGCCGCGACAGCGAACAACCCCATCGCCCAGGCAAATGTCCGCGCCCAGAGCAGGCCGCGTCCGGTCTTCACCGGCACGCCCTTCGCCAGCATCCGCCCCGCCCATGCCCCGACGAGGACGATCCCGGCCATCAACCCGACCAGGAGCAGCGTCTTGGCCTGCGTGCCGAAGAGACTGAGCATCCCCGAGAAGACCGAGATCGGCAGCGCGAGCAGCAGGCCATCGGCCAGGATGTCCAGCAGCGAGACGATCCCCGTGATCGCCCGCACGCCGATCATGGTGACGAGCGCCGCCATCGCCGCCAGTGCCCCGGCGAGCATGCCCTGCCGCTTGCTGCGTTCCTCCTCCTCGATCGCCTGGAGGAACGAATCCCGCTCGCCTGTCGGACCGGTTCTCATCGCTGCACCTCGTTTCCCGGCGCCAGCCGGGATGCCTGCCCGGTTCAACGGCGGCGGAGGCCGGACAGATCACCGGTCTCGTCCCCGCCGCGTCGAACCGGAGCATCGCATGACCTATGATACGGCGATGCAATCTGGCACGACGGCAACGGGGCGCCGATGCCCCGGGGAAAGGACGCGGCGACGGATGGGTGCGGTGACGAAGATCGATCTGCTCGTGGACCGGCTGGTGATCGAACCGGTCGGCTGGCACAAGGTCTGGAGCCTGCGCCGGCGCATCGACGTGCCCTACGCCGATATCGTCTCCGTCACGGAAGACCATCGCCTCGCCGAGAACGGCCCCTCCGGGATGCGCTTCCCCGGCGCCAACCTTCCCGGTGTCTACCTGGCGGGCACCTTCTGGAAGTTCTGGGGTGGTGAGAACGTGCGCTCGTTCTGGCTGCGCCGGCACGCCGAGAACTGCATCACCCTTCGCCTGCGCAATCATCACTTTGCCTACATCACGGTCGAGGTGAGCGATCCCGCCGCCGAGATCGCCGCGATCGCGAACGCGATGCAGGATCACGGCTACGGCAAGCCGCCTGCGGCGGCCTAACGGACCCGACCCGGTCACCACGGCGAGGAGATGGTTGGGGGAGGGGCGATCCTCGCGCAATCGTGGCCTCCGTCTCAGGCGCACCGGTCGGCGCCCGGCCGGATACCGGACATGACAAGGGGACTCCGGATCGCCGGAGTCCCCTTGTCATGCTGGCGAATGGGCATCATGGGCGTTCAGTCCCCGGCAATGCCCACAGGCGTCACGCTGGCCGCCGCCGACCGCAACACGATCGGCGTCCGTCCGTCGCGCGATCCCGATGCGACCGGGCTCCCGGCGCGGCGGGTTGCGGGCGACTGGGCAGGGGCGTCGGCGGTTCCGGCGGGCTCCTTCGGGGCGACAGGAGCCTGCCGGCGCGGTGGCGCGAGCAGGTCCCGCAGTTCCCGCGCTGGCAGGACCACAAAGGCGAGATTGACGACGATCACGGCGATGGCGAGCAGGGCAACGGCGTCCACGACGACAACACTCCGGGGTGATGCGGCGACCTGATGTGAGGTTTGACCCACAGTCATGGTACGCACCCCGCGGGGTGGCGCCATCCGCAAAACTACGGAGTTCTGGCCGCCACCGGTTGCGTAGTAGTTGTGGTTGTGGCTGGAATTGTGGCAGTGGCGCGCCCGCGACACGCGACAGGGCGCGGAAGGGGTTCCTCCGCGCCCTGCTGCGAGAATGACCGGATCGGGGTTCGTTCCCCCGGTCACGATCAGGCCTGGGATGGCGTCCCGGACCCGGTGTCCTCGTGCTTCCCACCACCACCACCACCCGGCAGCTTGGCGCGAAGATCGTCCCAGGTGTCCTTCACCTTG
>JBQCJS010000093.1:0-3043 GCA_051952485.1 Thermomicrobiales bacterium
ATCCTGTACGGCAGGAGCGATCCGTGTGACCGGCCGGGGCTGCCGATGCCACCAAGGCGGTCACCGGTCGCGGCAGCGAGGATCACCCGGGCGCAACGCTCCCGCGATGCCGGGCAACCACCACGACCTGAGCGGTGGGCCGCAACGGCAACGCCAACCGACGACCCCGAGGACGCATTCAGCGTCCGGCGCGTTGGTTGGGAACCGGCGTCATGCAGCCGCAGGTTCCCCGCCGATATGACCTCCGCAGCGCGCCGGCCTCCTGCAGCCGGACCGTCGCACGTCACCGGGATTCCGACTCACAACTCGTCGAAGTCCCCAGCCGCTGCCGCTGCCGCGACCAGTTCCCGCGATTCCGCCTTTTCGGCCGCCTTCACACCCCGGTTCAGGCCGGCATAGATCCCGCCCTGTTCCATCAGCTCGGCATGCGTGCCCCGCTCCACGATCTCGCCGCCCACGATCACGAGGATCTGGTCCGCCTTCCGGATCGTACTGAGCCGGTGCGCGATGACGAAACTCGTCCGGCCCACCATCATCCGCTGCATCGCCGACTGGATCGAACGCTCCGTGCGCGTGTCCACGCTGCTCGTCGCCTCGTCGAGGATCAGGATGCGTGGATCGGCGATCACGGCTCGCGCGATCGCGATCAGCTGGCGCTGCCCCTGGCTGAGGTTGCCGCCGCGCTCCGTGACCTCCGTCTCGTATCCATGCGGCAGCCGCTCGATGAACGGGTGCGCGTTGGCGGTCTTCGCCGCCGCGATCACCTCCTCGTCGGTTGCGTTCAGCTTGCCGTACCGGATGTTGTCCGCCACCGTCCCGGCGAAGAGGAAGCTGTCCTGCAGCACCATCCCCAACTGCCGCCGCAACTCGTCCTTGCGCAGGGTACGCAGGTCCTGGCCATCGATCCGGATCGCACCGGCATCGATCTCGTAGAACCGGGTGATCAGGTTGACGATGGTGGTCTTTCCCGCGCCGGTCGGCCCGACCAGCGCGATCGTCTGGCCCGGCAGGGCGTGGAAGGAGATATCGCTCAGGGTTGGCCGCGCCTGGTCCTTGCCATAGGCGAAGGTGACGCCATCGAACACGACATCGCCCACGATCTCGATCCCGGAGGCATCCGCGGCATCAACCTCCGGCGTGAAATCGATGATCTCGAAGACGCGCTCCGCCCCGGCGATCGCAGCCTGGATCTGGTTGTAGAGATTCGCGATGTCGTTCAGCGGGCGTCCCAGCTGGCGTGAATACGCCATGAAGGACGCGATCGTGCCGACGCTCGCGGAACCCTGGATCGCGAGGATGCCGCCCACCGCCGCCACGATGGCGATGCTGGTGTTCGAGATGAAGTTCATCATCGGTCCGACGAACCCGGCGAAGGTCTGCGCCTTCAGCGCCGCGCCGCGCAGGGCCAGGTTCTGCCGGTCGAAGTCGGCGATGGACTCCGTTTCCCGGTGATAGGCCTTCACGACCCGCTGGCCGGTCACCGTCTCCTCGATGAAGCCATTCAGCGACCCGAGCTCCTTCTGTTGTGCCCGGAACCCCTCCCGCGTGCGGCTCCCCACGAACCGGTTCACCCCGAAGGTGAGCAGCACGGTCGATCCGACCGCCGTCACTGCCAGGATCGGATTGATCACCAGCATCAGGACGATCACCCCGATCGCCGTGAGCACGCCCGACACGATCTGCGTGACGCTCTCGGTGAGCACCTGGTTGATGTTGTCGACATCGTTGGTCAGCCGGCTCATCGTCTCGCCGTGCGGACGCTCGTCGAAAAAGCGGAGTTCGAGGACCTGCAGGCGATCGAAGAGATCGGTGCGGATGTCGAACAACGCCGATTGCGCCACGCCCGCCATCACCCACGCCTGGGCCCAGGTCAGGACCGACGAAGCCGCGTAGACGCCGATGAGGGTAAGGACCAGTCGCTCCAGCTTCCCGAGGTCGCCATGCACGATCGCATCGTCGATCACCTTGCCCATCAGGTACGGCCCGACCAGCGAGAGTCCCGTCGTGATGACGATCAGCACTGCGGCCAGCGAGAGCGCGCCCTTGCGCCGCCGGAGATATCCCCAGATGCGGAGGGTCGTGCCCCGGGTGTCCTTCGCCCGCCGTTTCTCGCCCATGAAGCGGCCTGCCGGGCCGCCCGGCCCCCTATGCTGCGCCATCGAGCATCACCTCCATCTGCGACGCGTAGATCTCCCGGTACATCTCGTTGGAGTCCAGCAGGTCCTCGTGCGTTCCCTGGCCCACCACACGGCCACCATCCAGCACCAGGATCCAGTCCGCTCCCATCACCGTGGTGATGCGCTGCGCCACCACGATCCGCGTCTGGTTCAGCCCGTCCAGCGCCGAGAGGATGCGCGCCTCGGTCGCCGTATCGACGGCGCTCGTGCTGTCGTCCAGCACCAGCACGTTCGGTTGCGGCAGGATCGCACGCGCGATGGAGAGCCGTTGCTTCTGGCCGCCGGAGAGATTCACACCCCGCTGGCCGACCACCGCGTCGTACCCATCGGGCAGCTTGCCGATGAACTCCGCCGCCTGCGCCATCGTCGCCGCGCGCACCACCTCGAACTCGGACGCCTCGGGTTTCCCGTACCGGATGTTGTCACGGATCGTCCCGGAGAAGAGCACCGCCTCCTGCAGCGCGACCCCGACCTTCGTGTGCAGGGTCTCCTGGGCGATCTCGCGCACGTCGACGCCGTCGATCAGGATGCGCCCCGATGTCGCCTCGTAGAAGCGCGGCAGCATCTGCACCAGCGTCGACTTCCCGGAGCCGGTCGAGCCGATGATCGCCAGCCGCTTGCCCGGCTCGATCGTGAAGGAGACATCGTGGATGGCGTCCACATCGGCCCCGGGGTAGCGGAAGGAGACGTGCTGGTACTCCACCCTGCCCGGCCCCGACATGGCCCCACGTGCCTCGGCCGCGTCGACGATGCTGGGATCGGTGCTCAGGACCTCGTCGATGCGCTGGGCGGATGCTTCCGCCCGGGAGATGCGCACGACCAGCATGCTGAACATCATCAGCGAGAAGAGGCTCTGCATCAGGTAG
>JBQCJS010000094.1:0-5673 GCA_051952485.1 Thermomicrobiales bacterium
ATCGTCTGGGGGCACCATCATCCCCGGTTCGACATCGACGAGGAGGGAATGGCCCCCGGGATCGCGACGATGGCGAACGCCGTGCTGACGATCCTGGCCGCCGAGCAGGTGTGAACCACTGGTGATCGCCGCAGGCGATGGCGCCGGTGCGGATACATCCCCCTCTAGTTGAAACCGGAACGATCGCCACGAATGCACGATGCTTGCGTGGAGGGGCGATCCTCGCGGCAATCACCGCGAGGATCGCCCCGAGGCCAGGTTTCGGCCCGGTCCATCTGGCCCGGCAAGGCCGCTACGGCGTCGGGGCGGCGGTGCTGATCGCGGAGACGTGAGCGGACGCGCTCGCGCCCACCCACGCCCAAGGGGTCTTCTGACCGCGGATCAGGAGGCCCTGGCCGTCTCGTCCTTGCGGCCGCGCGGGTCCGGCACGACGCCGAGCGCGGAGGCGAGATCGATCTGGTGATCCTGCTCCTCGCGAATGATCTCCTGCAGCACCTCGGCGAGCGCGAACTCCCCGGCCTCCTGCGCCTGCAGGATGCGCGTGCGGTAGTTCGCCACCGTGTCGTCCTCCGCCCGCAGGTCGGCCCACAGCATCCCCTCGTTCTCCTCGGAGACCTCCACCGGCTTCGGCTCGTGCGTCGGGTAGGCGCCGAAGTAGTCGAGCTGCTTGGCGATCGCGATGGCGTGATCCAGCTCCTGGTGGGCGTGGACCTCCAGTTCCTCGGCGATGTCCATGTAGCGGGCGCCGTCGAGTTTCTGGCTGAAGATCACGTACTGGATGATCGCCTTGTACTCGCGGGCGAGGTCTTCCTGGAGGCCGGCGATCAACTGGTCGCGGGATGTGCTGGTGGCGGTATCGGTCATGGCGCGGTCCTTTCTGCGCGGGCGGGCACACCGGGAGGTGCGCCCGTGGTTCGGCCCGGTGACGGAGCCCGGGTTCCCGCGGCTGGACACGCAGATGCCTTGCCGCGACCATCCGGCACCCGGCGCGACGCTTCCGGGGCCAACGGTCAGGACGTGAAGTACCAGAGACCCATGGCGAAGACGAACATCGCCACGGCCATCGAGAGCAGGGCCGCGCTCCCCTGCCGATGCCGCCACATGTGCAGGGAGAGGGCAAGGGCCGCCACGATAAAGATGACGAACCCGGTCACCAGGATCAGGTCCCATCCGGAGAGGGCCGTCATCGGTGTCGGTCGCGCGCGGGATCGACGAGCGGCGCGCTCGCGATCATGCCAACGAGATCCGGAAGCGCTCCCGTTCGTGCCCGGTGCGGTGTCACCGTGCGACGCGCCCGTACCAGGCGGCGTCCGAGCAGGTAGCTGGTCGTCAGGCACGAGAAGCCGGCGACCACGCCTGAAACGACGATCAACGCAGTGTCCATGTGCTCTCCCACAGCGAGCCTACAGGGTCTTTGCCCAAGTCCAGCATGGCACAGGGCAATTCCCCGGCCACTCATCCCGACGGGTCCATCTCAGGGGTCGTCGTCATCCGCCAGTATCCCGAGTTCCTTGGCCCGGAGAATGGCCATCGTGCGATTGGCCGTCCCCAGCTTGCGGTTGATCCGGACCAGGTGTTTCTTGACCGTGTTCAGGGAGATATAGAGGCGGTCGCTGATCTGCTGGTTGCTGGCGCCGGTGGCGAGCAGGCGCAGGACGTCGCGCTCTCGCCTGCTGATGCGATCTCCCTCCTGTTCGCGCCCGAACGCGGTGTCCATGGCGCGCCAGATCGCCAGGATGTAGTCCTGGTCGTCGGTTCCGCCAGCGAGCGGTTTCAGCAACGGGCGCAGATCGACCCCGGGATCGAGGAAGGACCGGATGAACCATCCTTCCTGTCCCGCCCGGATCGCCCGCGCCAGCGCCTGGGTCGCCTCGTCAGGATGACACGCGTCCGGGGCGGAGAGCAGGGTCGCCGCGAGCAGGGCCCCCGCCCGAACCAGCACATCCACCCGGCCGATCGCGCGGGCCTGCGTCTCCACCTGGTGCAGGAGATCCACCGCGCGCTGGAAGTCCTGCTGCGCCCGCGCCTGGGCGATCGCCGCGAAGACGGGATCGATCTCGCCGAAGATCACGGTCTCGATCGCGACCGCCTCCCGCGGGGGATGGACCGGACGCGGGAGGTGGGTCGGGTGATCCGTGTGCCAGATCGCGTGCAGGCCGCGGCACTGCGACGCGACCCGATGCAGTCCTCGCTTCTCGGCGTAGCTGGCGGCCATGCGCAAGGTCGCGAAGGCCTCGTCCAGGCGGCCGGCGGCGTAGAGGACGCGGGCCTGGATCACCCACGATTCCGCATACCAGTAGGCAGATTCGAAGCGTTTGTGCCGGACGCCGTCGATTTGCGCCGCCAGGGCGATCGCCTGGGCCAGGTCGTGCTGCTCGAGGGCGATCGCCGCCAGCCGGTAGATCAGCTTGCCGCGATGCAGGATGGAAAAGCCCTGGAGGGAGGCCAGCTTCTGCTGGTAGAGCTGGCGCGCATCGTCGAGGCGCCCGGTCAGGGCGAGGACATCGGGCCACAGGATGTCCATGTGGACCTCCCACCAGATCTGCTGGGCCGGCAGGTGCGTGCGGATGGCCTCCGCGTCGTCGAGCAGGGCGGCGACCCGGGCGAAGTCCCCCGTCGCCCGCGCGCCTTCGATCAGGCCGGTGAGGGCGTGCAGACGCTCCACATGGCAGTGCGGGGGAATCGTGGCCAGGGTCGCCAGTGATTCCCGCACGACAGCGTCGATGTCGCGCTGGAAGGACGCTTGCATTCCGCGGCATGCGTGCAACCGGCTCCGGACCACGGGATCGGACGAGGCGTCCCACCGGGATTCGACCCTGGCCAGGAGGTCGTTGGCGCCACGGGCGTCGCCGATGCAGAAGGTGGCGAAGATCAACCAGTAGGTAAAGGCGTCGTGCTGGAGCAGGAGCCGGAGCGGCACGCGATGGAGCCAGTGCAGCAAGGTCCGTGACTGGTCGTGATCTGCCAGGGTCGCGCCGATGCGCTCCATCAGGGGAATCGCCTCGGCCCAGATGGTTCCCCGGATCGCGACATCGAGCGCCTGTTCCGGATCGCCCTCCTCCAGGAACCAGGCGGTCGCCTCGCGGGAGACACGGTCGCGGACAGCCTTGGGAGTCGACGCCTGGGCGAGGCGATCGAAGCTTTCCGCCAGGAGCTGATGCAGGCGGTACCGGGGCTCGGGCGTGGGCGCATCTGGTTCCTGCGGGGTATCGACGAGCGTGAGGAGGTCGCCGATCTCGGCGACGGTCGCCGTCGTGTCGAGGTCGGGGAAGAGGCGAGCCCACAGGGCGTGAGAGATGTAGGGCAGGCGGCTGGACAGGAGCAGCGCCTCCCGGACCCGGGGTTGGAGCGGGGCGAGGACCTCCTCATCGACATAGGCATCGAAGGTCGCGTGTCGGGAGAGATTCGCGTGATGCGAGGTGCCGCTCTCCCGCAGCAACGATCGGCTCAGCAGCTTGAGCCCCGCGATCCACCCGTTTGCCTTGGCGGCGGCGTCGATGGCGGCGCCGGACTGCACGTCGATGCCCTGCGCGCGCAGGAACTCGGCCGTTTCCGTCCCGGAGAAGTCGAGCATCTCCTGCGAGATCACCGTCGCATCGTCCTGCAGGGCAAGGCGTGGCAGGTGCAGCCGGGAGATTTGCCGCCCGGCGAGGATGAACCGGACCTGGGGCGGGGCCTCGGCGATGAGCAGATTGAGGAGATTGACCGATACCGGATTCGTGAGGTGCTGGACATCGTCGATCGCGATCGCGAGGGCCATGTCGGCGAGCCGGATGCCGTCGCAGAGTGCGACGACGATGTCCGTGGCGTTGTCGAGACCGGCGGGGAACACGATGCCGGCCTCGCGGGCGGCGTTGGCGAGACGATTCGCAAAGCGGATCGGCGTATTGTCGATGGCCTGGCAGTCCAGGGCCATGACTGGCCGATCCGCCTGCGCGATCCATTGGCGGATCAGGGTCGTCTTGCCGTGTCCCGACGAGGCGACGATTGCCGTCACCCGGTGCGCGAGGGCGGCGTCGAGGGTCTGCAGCAGGTGGTGGCGGCCGATCGTGACCGATCGCTGCCTATTCGTGCTGGCGTCCATGCCGCCCCCACGAATGCCGTGCGTCCTGCCGTGCTGGCAACGAGCACCGGTCGCTTCTCGTCAACTGTCCGCGTCGCATCCGCCGGAATGCCCCCACACTCACACCCGCGTTGGGAACCGCACGGACATATCGGCGGGTCCAGTGCCGAATTGTCCGCGAAGGGCGGTCCCGATGCCCCCTCGTCCGAACCCAATGAGCCAATCATGCCGCTCGCCGGAGATGCCAGCCAACCCCGGGAACCATAGCCTAGTTCTCCCGGGAGACGCTGGCGGCGAAAGCGAAATGGTCCGTTGGGAGTATTCATTTTTCCGACGCCGCCCGTCAGACTCCCGAACGTCGATGGAGAGCACCCCCTTGCGCCATCGGCACCATCCTCACGGAGGAAGGTGGACTCCACGACCACCTTCCTCCGGTGCCCGGGACGTCCAGCCTATCGGGCCGGCGGTGTCGCTCCGGATGCCCGGGAGGACGTTCCTGAGCGCCACTCATCGCACGAATCGCGCCTTCCCTCGGGGAGGCCGACGGAGCCGAGGGCAGGTTCGTGCCGCCCGCCGATCCGGACAACCCGCCGGCCCCTGGCTCACGGCCGGGGACCCGCGCGACCTCTGGATGCCTGCCCTGCCTGTTGCCTACGTCGTTCGTCGCGGATTGCCTTTTGGGATCGCGCTCGCTACGATGGGACGCGGACCGGCTGGCTCCCATGGCGCCCGGGTCCGCGATCGCTGCGTCACCTCGTCCAGGAAGGATGGTCCCATGCGCCGACTCACGAGAATCCCCATGACCCCCACGATTCTCGTTCGAGGAACGCTGCTGCATGCCCATCACCTCCCCGTCCATCCTCAACCTCGGGATCCTGGCGCACGTTGACGCCGGGAAGACCAGCCTGACCGAACGCATCCTGTTCGAAGCAGGCGTCATCCCCGCCATCGGTCGCGTCGATCGCGGCACCACCCAGACCGATACGCTCGACCTCGAACGCCAGCGCGGCATCACCATCCGCTCGGCGGTGGTCGCCTTCACCTGGGACGATCTCCACGTCAACCTGATCGATACCCCCGGCCACGCGGATTTCATCGCGGAGGTCGAACGCGCCCTGCTCGCGCTCGATGCCGTCGTGCTCGTCGTCTCGGCGGTGGAGGGGGTGCAGCCGCAGACGCGCCGCCTCGCCCGGGCCGTGCGGGCGCTCGGGCTGCCAATGGCGATCTTCGTCAACAAGATCGACCGCCTCGGCGCCCGCGTCGATGCCGTGCTGGCCGACATCCGCGACCTGCTGGACCTGCGCATCGTGCCGATGAGCGAGGTCCGCCACGCAGGCGCCCGCGCCGCCGAATCGATCCCTCGCGCCGTGACCGATATCGGTGCCTGCCCCGAGGTCCTCGATACGCTCTCGCGGCACGGCCTGGGCGCCGACCTGGTCGATGCCTGGGTGACACGCGGGGGTAACGTCTCGCCGCATCTCATCGCCTGGCACCTGCGGAAACAGGCGGCGGCGGGCGTCGTCGCGCCCGTCTTTGCGGGGGCGGCGATCACCGGCGCGGGCGTGCGCGACCTGCTCGATGGCATCGTGCAATGGCTGCCGCCCGCCTCC
>JBQCJS010000095.1:0-3729 GCA_051952485.1 Thermomicrobiales bacterium
CGCACCTTCAGCCCGATCGAGGTCGCCGCGCTCGACCTTGGCGGGCAGGCGCTCGGGCTGCCGGTGGCGGAGATGCTCGGGGGCCGCGTGCGGGATGCCGCGCCCTTCTCCGCCTACCTCTTCTACAAGTACGCGGGCGGCTGCGGCGAGGGCGACGATCTCCGCGAGGATGTCTACGGCGAGGCGCTGACTCCCGAGCAGGTCGTGCAGCAGGCGAAGGACTTCATCGACCGCTACGGGTTCAGGAGCATCAAGCTGAAGGCGGGGGTCTTCGAGCCGATGGTCGAGGCGGAGGCGATGATCGCCCTGCGCGACGCCTTCGGCCCGGCGATGCCATTGCGGATCGACCCGAATGCCGCCTGGACCGTGGAGACGTCCATCGCGGTCGGGGAGCGGCTCGCCGGCACGCTGGAGTACTTCGAGGACCCGACACCGGGCATCGACGGCATGTCCGCCGTGCGCAAGGGGCTGCTCGCCAGGGGGATCGACCTGCCGAACGCGACCAACATGTGCGTCACCAGCTTCGACGACATCCCGGAGTCGAACGCGAAGGACGCCGTGCAGGTGATCCTCGGCGACCATCACTACTGGGGCGGCCTACGGGCGGTGGTCGAACTTGGCCGCATCTGCTCCACCTACCATCTCGGCCTGAGCATGCACTCCAACTCCCACCTCGGGGTCTCGCTGATGGCGATGACCCACCTCGCCGCCGCGACGCCGGGCCTGACCTACGACGCGGACACGCATTACCCATGGCTGCATCCGGCGGACGACATCATCCAGGGTGGCCCGATCCGGTTCGTGGATGGCGCGGTGCCGGTGCCGACCACGCCGGGGCTCGGGATCGAGATCGACCGCGACGCCCTCGCGCGGGGCAAGGAACGCTTCGACCGCATCCCCTACCGCGATCGTGACGACACGACCTACATGCGCAAGGTTTACGACCCGGCGTACGAGAAGCTTCTCCCGCGATGGTAGTGGGGGGCAGCGACGGCGCGCCTGCGGGCGACGGGGACGAGACCGGGTTGGCGGCCGTCGATCGCGCGATCTCGGCGCATTACGGCACGCTCTCCGCCGGACAACGCAAGGTGATCGACCGCCTGCTGGCGGACACGCGCTATGGCGCGGTCATCTCCGCGCCGGAACTGGCGGCGGCGACCGGCATCTCCGAGGCGACCGTCACGCGGGCGGCGCAGGCGCTGGGCTTCGCCGGGTATCCGGACCTCCAGCGTCATCTGCGAAACCGCTTCGTGGCGCCGGTCGATGACCGCCTGCGGGAGGATCGCGCGGAAGACGTGGCCGGGGTGCCCGGCGCGATCGCGGCGCGGGTGCTGGCCGACGATGCCGCCCTGATCCGCGAGATGGCGGAGGACCTGTCGCCGGATGACGTCGCGGCGACGGTCGCAGCGCTGGTGAACGCGCACCGGGTGCTGGTGATCGGCGAACGCGGCTCGCACGGCCTGGCGCTGATGCTGGGGATCGGGCTCCGCCTGCTGCTGGACGACGTGCGCATCCTGACCGGAAGCGCGGGCGACCTGCCGGACCAGCTGCTCGGGCTGGGCGCGGGCGATGTGATGGTGGGAATCAGCTTTCGCCGGGTCGACCGCCTGACGGTGGAGGTGCTGCGGCAGGCGCGGACGTTGGGGGCCTCCACGATCGCGCTGACGGATCACCGGTCGAGCCCTGCCGCGCGGGCCGCCGACCGGGTGCTGATCGCGCGGACGGGGACGTTGCGCCTGATGCCCTCCTTCGCGCCGGGTGCGAGCCTCGTCCATGCCGTGCTGGAGGAGGTCGCGGCGGTCCGCCGGGATGCGGCGGGGGAGCGGTTGCGCACGGCGGAAACCCTCTGGGACGCCTTCGACGCCTACGCGGACGAGTAGGGAGCCAATCGATCGTCTCGCGTTACCCGGCATTCAGCTGGCTAGCTCGACAGCCCACCTGGCATGTCATCCCGAGCGGAGCGGTGCATCCGTATCGATGGCATTCGTGATGGAGCGGAGTCGAGGGATCACGCTGCATCTGAACCGTCGTGCATGGGCGGCTGATCCCAACCACTCGACTTGCTCCGCCTCCCATGCAACGACCACGGTCCATCGCTTTCTCGGGATGCCGCACGCATCGCCGCCAAGAGCCTGCCCATGCGTACCAGGGCGGCCACAAGGGCCGCATCTACGAGAGTGCCGGGATTGCGCATGCGAGGGACCGCTCGGAAAGGCATAGTGATTCTTGCTTACGAAGCCGCTTCACCCTGGCCATTCCGCCGGTCGCGGAACCAGAGGGCGACCGCCGCGCCGGTGAGGATCGCGGCCAGGCCGAAGCCGATGCCGGAAAGGAGCAAGCCCACGCGCAACGAGTGCGGCGCGTAGTGCATGGCGATCACATGCGTGCCCGCCGGGACCGCCACGCCGCGCAGCGCGTGGTTCGTCCGCAGCAGCTCGGCCGGTTTGCCGTCCACCGTCACCGTCCAGCCGTCCGCGTAGACCTCGCTGAAGACGACCAAGCCCGGCGCATCCGTCGTCGCGGTGGCGGTCAGGCTCGTATTCGTGCGGGCGGTGATCGTCACCGTGTCGTGGCCCGGCGCGACGATGGGTGAGACGACAGGAAGCGGCTGGTCGTCGGCGATGAGGGCGGTCGTGCGGGCGTCGACGCTGCCGTTCGCGAGTTCGGCGAGGCCCGCGTTGCCGTTCTCCGGCCGCACGTCGTGAACGATCCAGGCGCGGTCGAAGGCGGTGGGGTTCTCCAGCACCGTCACCATGTCGTTCTGGAAGACGACCGTGCGCCCCTCGGCGATCTTCGGGAGCAGCGCCTTCGCGCCGGGGTCGTTGTGCGCTACGACGATGTAGCGGACGTTCAGCATGTCGAGGATCTGGTTCGGACCATGGAGCGCGGCCAGCGAGGGATCGGACCAGTGGTAGTCCTGCTGGCCGCCGTTCATGGCGTCGATCAGCTGGTCGTACCAGAGGATGTGGTTCGGGTTGTAGCCCTGGATCATCTCCAGCCCGAGGCGGGATGCGCGGGCATTGACCAGGATCGCCAGCACGTCGGGTTGCAGCCGGCGGCCGGAGTAGGAGGGACGGTTCGCCAGCGGGTCGCGGCCGGCGAACCCCACGTAGCGGAAGATCGCTCCGGCGTCCTGGTGCTCCTGCAGGAACTCGCCCGCGCCGCCGGGATCGGTGCGAGCGATGTAAGTGTCGAGGATGGCCCGGGTCTCGGCATCGGTCGAGAGGTATGCGCCAACCGGTTGCGGGCGGACGATCGCCTCGGCGATGTCCTTGCCGGTCGGGAAGAGGATCGCCAGCGCGATCAGGAGGCAGGCGCCCCCGCGCAGGATGGCGTCACGTCGCGCCGGGCGGGCGTGCGCGAGCAGCAGGATGCCGATCAGGGCGATGCCGGTGAGGGCGGTCGCGATCACTGGCATCCAGCCGACCCGGATATCGTGGTCGAGCAGCCAGAGCATCGCCGCGCCGAGCAGCGCGAGGGGGAATGGCACGAGCCAGAGGACGCGGGCGGGCTGGCGTTCGTCCAGGAGGGCCTGCACCGTCGCGCCGACGAGCATCGCCGGGCAGATGAAGGTCATCCAGACGATGCGCTGGGGCGAGTGTTCGTGGATCTCCTGGAAGGTGGGGATCAGGAAGAAGAGCCGGTGCAGCGGCGTCGTGTGCAGGGCGAGGATGAGGCTGACCACCCATGCCGTCGCGAAGAAGGGGACGCCGTGGCGCGTCCGCATCA
>JBQCJS010000096.1:0-4224 GCA_051952485.1 Thermomicrobiales bacterium
TCGATGCCGTGGCGTTCGATCGCGGCCTGGATGCGATCGACCTCGGCGAGGGTGTTCTTGACCGCCTCGCCGCCCGCGATCGCAGCGGGTGGTTCGACCAGGCTGGCCGTGGTGCGCTCGTCGGCGAAGTAGTCGGCGATGGCCGTCAGCAGGCCGGGATTGGCGTCGGCGACGCCCGCATCGACCACGACCAGCACCTTCGCGGCGTCGCGACCCGGCGCGGTGACGAGCAGGTCGCGAAGGACCGGATTCCCGGGTGAGAAGAGATCGTCCGTGAAGTGGACGGGATAGGTATAGGAGACGTCGAATCGTTGAACGATCGGCGCCACGGGTTCGATGTGTTCCACGGTGCGATAGTGTCCCTGCGTAGGTGATGACGGCAAGCGGGCATCAGGCCCGAGTTGGCCCAGGCGCCGCACGGATGGCCAGGGTTGCCGGCATCACGGTGCGTGTGTGATGTCGTCCCGAAAGGCATAACGCCGAATGTGGCGATTCTGCTCCCGGTGCCGGGTGCGCGACGGGCGTGGATTCACGATCCGAGCGGCGTATATCGGGATGCGGGCGGGATCGATCTCGCGAGATTCATCCAGAGAGATGAACCCTGCCGGGCCGTCATCATAGCACCGGACTGCCTGGCGTGCGCAAGGACTTCGCAGGATTCATTCCCCTTGTGAAGTACATGGGGCGTGCTGCGGAGCGAAACAGACGAAAAACGAGGCTCCGTCCAGTGGGAAATCGGAGCCGCATTCCGGCTGGCGGCTGTCACGCGAGACGCGGTCGTGGCGGTGTCACGTTGTCGCGGACATGTGTTGCAGCACCCGCTTGGGCAGCTTGCAGATCATGGTGTGCGCCGGATTGAACACGTTCCCGATTTCGTATTCCACGCATTGCCCGAGCAAGGTACTGGCAGCCACGATGTCCAGCTTCCAGTCGCGCTCCAGCCAGCGCACCATCTCGGTCGTTGCATGCCGGAGCGCCTGGTCGAGTGGCCGCGCGTTGCCGACCGTGAAGATGGAGTCCTCATTCTCACCGCGAGGCCAGCCGATCGGTTCGCCTTTATGCACGTCGACGGTGAATTCGACGTCGAGCGGGACTTCAATCCCAGCCCCCGAGATCTCACCGTCGCCCTGGGTAGCATGGCCATCACCCAGGAACAGCAATCCCCCCGGCGCAAAGACCGGGAAATAGGCCGTTGCGCCCGCCCGGAATCCTCGGTAGTCCATGTTGCCGCCATGCTCGGCGGAGGTCACGGTCGAAAGTGCCTGGCCATCTGCTGGCGCTACACCAAAGCATCCCAGCATCGGTTGCAGTGGCAGCCGCAGTGCCTCGAGTCCGGCCGCCGGTGTGCGGGGCGACGCCTCGCCCCGCGCGAGATCCACGACCCACTCCACGAGCGGCTGCTCCGGCAGGTGGCGGACGAACTCCGGATCGACCACATTCGGCGCGAGCATGGAGGTCGACACGCCGGTCGGCCGATTGGGCGCGAGCCGAACCAGGTGAACGATCAACGTGTCGCCGGGCTCCGCCCCTTCGACGAAGAAGGGGCCGGTCATCGGATTGAACCCCGGGGTGACTGGCTCCCCGGTAGTGTCATGCCCAAGGGAGTCGACGGTCGTCGTCACCACCGTGTCACCCGGTGCAATCCGCAGCGCTGGCGGATAGGTGCCCATGGTGGTGTAGTACCGCTCCGGTGTGAACGTGTGCCTGGCCAACCCGTGCCCCCGGACTTCTCATTCCTGGCTTCGCAACCAGGAACTTTGTTCGCGACGACTTAGGACGGGCGTTCGCCTACGCCGAAAGCAACTCCGCGTAGATGGCGGCGTCGGGGACATCCAGCGGGAGATCGACGCGGCGGCCGCGGCGGGCGGATTCGTAGGTCGCGAAGATCAGCTCGGTCGCGCGCACCACCTTGCGGGAGGAGAGTTCCGGCTCGCGGCCCTCCTTCAGCGCCGCCACCAGATCCTCCACGCCGGCGGCAACGGTGTCCTGAAGCGAGTTCGATCCCTCCAGCGCGATCACCTCCCAGCCGTTCGAGGCGGGAGTGAAGACCCGGAGGGGATCGGTCCGGAGCGCGGCCTCGATAATGCCGTCGGTGCCGACGATGCGGGTCATCAGCGGCCAGCCCTGCTCCGCGCTGGTGGAGAGCAGGCCGATGACGCCATTCTCGAACCGGACCTGGCTGATGCCCTCGCCTTCCATCGTCACGCCGAAGACCGTCTGGCCCCCGCTCGGCTCGACCTGGCCGAGGACGGCGGTCGCCGGAGTCTCGTCGTTGTAGAAGAAGAACATGTCGAACCAGTGCGTGCCCCAGTCGAAGAGGTTCCCGCACATCCCCTCGACACGCACCAGGTCGCCAACCGCGCCATCGCGGAGGAGCTGGCGAGCCTGGCGGAACTCCGGGGACATCCGGCGCTGGTGGTTGAAGGTGAGCTGGACGCTGTGGGCGTCGCAGGTCTCGGCCATGCGCTTCGCTTCGCCCCAGGTCGGCGCCATCGGCTTCTCGCAATGGATGGCCCGCACGCCGGCTTCCGCGCAGTCGATCACCATCTGGGCATGGAGATGCGGCCAGGTGCAGATGGAGACGATGTCGAGCCGCTCGTTGGCCAGCATCTCCTTGTAGTCGGTGTAGATCGCGTCGCCGCCGTGCTGCTGCTGGAAGGCTTCGGCGTTTTCCGGGACGAGATCGGCGAGAGCGACGATGCGGGCATCGGGGGAACGCTCGTAGCCAAGGGCGTGGTAGTGCGACATCCCGAAGCCGGTGGCGCCATCGGAGCGCCAGGGGCGTCCGCACCCGATGATGCCGACGCGGAACGGCCCGGCGTTCGGGGCGTTCCCAGCGTCCTGATCGCGGGTGGTGCTGGCTTTAGGTGTGGATGGTTGCTCGCTCATGGGTGCTCCTCCTGGCGGGCCGCGTCGCCCACCCGATGCTCATACCATTCGCCCGGTCCCGTCTGGTGGTGGAAGTGTGGTGGCTCGCCTCCTCGTGTGTCGGGTCGTCCAGCCGCCAACGCGGCTCCAGGGAGCGCCCTGCCGCGTGATCAAGTGGTCGCTAGGATTCCAGGTTCAGGTGCTCCCGACACCAGCGCGCGCTGCGTTCGAGGTGTTCGCGTTGCTGGGCGCGGTAGCGTTCCAGTTCTTCCGGTGTCGGCTTCCAGGCGCCCTCCGGCAGTTCCAGCTGGTCCATCGGTCCGTCGCTCCCGCCCGGGATCAGCGCCAGGAACCGGGCGAAATCGCGGGCGAGAAGGTCGGGATAGCATCGCCAGAAGTCGGAGTCGGGGTTCAGGTAGTCGATCGGGCGCGGACCGATGCCGGTGATGATCTCCAGGTCGAGGGTGAGGTCCGGGGCATGGGGCCGCAGGATCTCTACGATCCGGGCGAGATCGACACCGCCATCGCCGCAGGTCACCCATTGCACGGCGCAGCCATCCGGCGTCGCCCAGACTCGGGTATCGCGCAGGTGGCAGGTGACGACGTAGGGCGCGAGGATCTCGGCCGTGAAGACGGCATCCTCGCCGCCATAGACCGGGTTGCCGGTGTCCAGGCAGACGCCGACGTGCGCCGAGCCGACGCGCTCGATCAGCGCCCGCAACTCCCGCGCGTGGAAATCGCCGAATCCGTGGTTCTCCACGGCGACGGTGACGCCCGCGGCCTCCGCGACGGGGGCGACGGCCTTCAGGACGCGTTCCGCCTCGGCGACATGGTCGCTGAACGGCGTCGGGCCGATGCGGTCGCCCTGCATGCCGAGGAAGCAGCGGACGACCGGCGAGCCGACGATCTGTGCGGCGGCGATCATGTCGGCCAGCTGCTCTTCACCGGTGCCCAGGGCGGGATCGAAGGTCTCGGAGAAGCGGTCGAAGCTGCGCATCCCGAGTTCGATCCGGAGGCCGAGCCGGTCGGCGTGGGCCTTGAGGCCGCGCAGGTAATCCGGTTCGAGGGACTCGAGGTAGCCGCGTTCGGAGAAGTGCACGTTTCGCAGGCCGATGGACGCGGCGTAGTCGAGCATCTGCTCTGCCGTCCAGTCCTGCCAGCGGAGACTGAAGGTGTCCAGGCCGAGGATCATCGTGGGGGAGTGTCCTTTCCCATGTCATTTCGTGGTTCGCGGCGTTCCGGTGGTGTCATCCTGATGGGGCTGTCAAGCCCTGTGTGCCGTGTGCAACGGCGGTCGGCGACCCAGTGGTCCGAGGGTTCGCCATACGACATGGTACGACCGACTCTCCCGGCAAT
>JBQCJS010000097.1:0-2213 GCA_051952485.1 Thermomicrobiales bacterium
GGCGGATGAACTCGTCGGCCTGCGCGGCCTTCGCCGCCGCGACGATCTCCTCCTCCGTCGCGTCACGCCGCCCGTAGACGATGTTCTCGCGCACGGTCGCCTTGAAGAGCTGCGCGCCCTGCGCCACCAGGGCGGTCACGCCCCGCACCTCCTGTGAGGTCGCGTCGCGGGTGTCGACATCGCCCAGGAGGACGCTCCCCGACCACGGCAGGTAGGAGCGTTGCAGCAGCTCCACGATGGTGGTCTTCCCGGCGCCGCTGGGACCGACCAGCGCCACCGTCTGCCCCGGCTCGACCTGGAACGAGACCTCGTGCAGGACGGGAATCTCGCCATAGCCGAACGTCACCCGCTCCAGCGCGATGGTCGGGGGAATGGCGGCCAGCGATTCCGGCAACTCCGGCTCGGGCACGGTCGGGTCGCTGTCGAGGATCTCGAAGACGCGCGCGGAGGCCCCGCTCGCCTGCTTGAATTGCCCGAAGAGCGAGCTGAGCTGCCCGAAGTTCATGGCGATCTGGATGCCGTAGATCAGGAAGGTGGTGATCGTGCCGATCGTCGACTGCCCGGCGATCACCTGGCGTCCGGCGAACCAGACGACCCCTGCGATGCCGGAGAAGGCCAGCATCGAGATCAGGGCGACGTTCGCCGCCGAATAGCGGGCGTTGTGGATGGTGATTCCGAACAGGCTGCCGAGCGAGCGGTGATAGCGGTCCGACTCGTACTCTTCGGCCGTGAACGACTTGACGATGGGGAGGTTGGTGAAGACCTCGGTGGCCTGGGCGTTCACGGCGGCGAGCTGGTCCTGCCCGGCGGCGGCCAGTTTCTCCAGCTTCCGCCCGATCGTGATCGCCACCACCATGATCGCGGGCACGGAGACGAACATGAAGAGCGTCAGCTTCACGTCCAGCGCCACCATCACCACGATCGTGCCGACCAGCCCCAGCAGGCCGCTCAGCAGGGAGGGGAGCATCCCGGTGAAGACCGCTTGCAGCGTCGTGGTGTCGTTGGAGAGGCGGGAGGCGAGTTCGCCACTGCGGTGGGTGGCGTGGAAGGGTGCATCGAGGGCGAGGATCTTGTCGAAGACCTGCTCGCGGATGCGCCGGATGATCGCCTGGCCGATGTAGGCGAGCTGGTAGGAGTTGACGTAACTCGCGACGGCTCCCAACGCGAAGATGCCGAGCAGGGTGAGCACAAGCGCGTTGAGGTCCGTCTTGCTGCCCGCCGCGACGACATCGCCGATGCCGCGCCCGATGAGCACGGGGAAGGCGAGCTGGGTGAGGCTGCTGAAGACGAGGGCGATCGCCGAGACGACCATCCGCCAGCGTACCCCGTGGGTGTAGTCCCAGAGCCGCCTCCACGGGAAGGCGCGGACGGTCTCCGCATTCAGCGGAATCGCGTTGTCCTCGTCGTTGCCGCCACCCCGCCGGGGGCCTCGTCGTTCACTCATGCTGCGTTGCACCTCCGCGCGACGAACGTCGTTCCGCGAAGTCTGCCGCATGTCCTCGCCATGTGCGACCGGTGATGCGGGGAGGGCAGGGGAAGGGATAGGCTGACATTGCGCGGGACATCGAGGGGATGCGACCGTGGAACGGGACCATCCGGGATACGGGTTCGGCCGATCGTCCCTGACCGCGGCGACGGGTTTTGCCTATGCCAGCTGCAGGTGCGTGTCGGTCGGGGCGAGGTCGGCGGCGTGGTGTGTCACCAGCACGACGATTCGGTTCGCGAGGCCGGCGCGCAGGTCCGCCATCAACGCGTCCGCCGACTCCCGGTCCAGGTGCGCGGTCGGCTCGTCGATCAGCAGCACGCTGGCTCGCGTCAGCACCGTCCGGGCGATCGCCACGCGCTGCCGTTGGCCGCCCGAGAGATGCGATCCCTGCGGGCCGATGGGCGTTTCCAGGCCTTCGGGAAGGTCCGCCAGCAGGTCGCCCAGTCCCACCTGCGCCAGCGCCGCCGTCATCTCCGCCTCGGAGGGCGCGTCCTCGCGCGAGCGCGCCAGCAGCAGGTTCGCGCGGAGTGACGAGTCGAACAGGTGCGCCTCCTGCGGACACCAGGCGATGTGCATCCGGATCGTTTCCGGGCGCATGGCCGCCGTGTCCTGCGCGTTCAGGCAGTAGCGGCCCGCGCTTGGGCGCAGGAAGGCCTGCAACACCGTCAGGAAGGTCGATTTTCCGGAGCCGGACGGACCCGTCACCGCCAGCCAGCGACCGGGCGCG
>JBQCJS010000098.1:0-4225 GCA_051952485.1 Thermomicrobiales bacterium
CGGATCGGCGCCTTCCACCGCCGTGGCCAGCCGGAAGTGGTTCTTCGCCTCGATGTCGTTCATCTCGTCGATGGAGGCGAACGTCATGTTCGTCATCCCCAGTTCCTCGCCCTGGTAGACATAGGGCGTGCCGCGATGGAGATGCAGGAGCCCGCCGAGCATCTTGGCCGAGCGCTCGCGGAACTCCGGAGCATCGTCGCCGAAGCGGGAGACGACGCGCGGCTGGTCGTGGTTGTTCCAGTAGAGGCTGTTCCAGCCCCGCTCGGCGAGCCCGGCCTGCCACTTGCCAAGGTTCGCCTTCAGCGCGACGAGATCGAGCGGGATCGGATGCCACTTGTCGCCACCGGCGTTGTCCAGCCCGACATGCTCGAACTGGAAGACCATGTCGACTTCCTCGCGGGCAGCGTCGGTGTAGAGGATGGCGTCCTCCAGCGTCGCGCCCGGTGTCTCGCCGACCGTGATGAAGGCGCCCTCCCGACCCGCGAAGACCGCCTCGTACATCTCGTGCAGGAACTCGTGGACGCGCGGGCCGTTCATCACGAAGGGCATCCCGTTGCCATACTGGCTGTCCGGGAAGGGCTCGCCGTCTGGCAGGCTCGCCACCTTCGAGATGAGGTTGATGACATCCATCCGGAAGCCATCCACGCCACGGTCGAGCCACCAGGTCATCATGGCGTAGACGGCCTGGCGGACGTCGGGGTTCTCCCAGTTGAGGTCCGGCTGCTTCACCGAGAACAGGTGCAGGTAGTACTCGTTGGTGAGCGGATCGAGCTGCCAGGCGGGCGTGGAGAAGAAGCCCATCCAGTTCGTCGGTTCGGCGCCGGGCTCGCCAGGATCGAACCCCTCCCGCGCCGGGCGCCACCAGTACCAATCGCGCTTCGGGTTATCGGTGCTGGAGCGGGATTCGACGAACCACGGATGCTCGTCCGAGGAGTGGTTGACGACGAGGTCCATCACCAGCTTCATGCCCCGGCTGTGGAGGCCCTGGATCAGGTCATCGAGGTCGTCCAGGGTGCCGAACATCGGGTCGATGTCCTGGTAGTCGGCGATGTCGTAGCCGTTGTCGTCCTGCGGCGAGCGGTAGATGGGGGAGAGCCAGACGACATCGACCCCGAGCCGCTGGAGGTAATCCAGCTTGCCGATGATGCCGCGAAGATCGCCCATGCCGTCGCCGTTGGCGTCGGCGAAGCTGCGGGGATAGACCTGGTAGACGACGGCGGATTTCCACCAGTCACGGGGCGGGGATTGGACGGTCATCGGAGACTCCCTGGCATGGGTACGGCGCTGGCGGGTGGCCGCCGGATCGACACGGGATGCTGATGCCTAGCATACGGGCGAGCGCCGTGGTCATGCGGGAATCACGGACGGTGGATGTCCGCACGGTGCGGGATGATGGAGTCGATGGGGTGGCGAGGATCAGCCGGAGAGGGGACACATCATGTCGCAATCGTTGGCCGTGATGCTCGAGGAGGGGCCGAAAGGCAAGCGCGTCGTCGCCTGGGCGCGGGACTGGCCCGGCTGGGAACGCGGCGACAAGACGGAGGACGCCGCGATCGAACGGTTCCTGGCGTATCGCGCGCGATACGCGCAGGTCGCGGCACTCGCCGGCCTGGAGGGAGCATTCGTGGCCTGTGGCGAGATCGCGACGATCGACCGCTATCCGGGGGTGGGGTCGACAGACTTCTGGGGCATTTCCTTCAACTACCGCTCCGATCACGACCTGGAACCGCTATCGGGGGAAGACCTGGAGCGGGAGATTCGCCTGATGGAGGCGAGCTGGGCATTCTTCGACCAGGTGCGGGCGCGGGTCTCGCCCGAGCTGCGGAAGGGGCCGCGCGGGGGTGGCCGCGATCGGGACCAGATCGTCAGGCACGTCTTCGCGAACGAGCGGGACTGGGCGCCGAAGACGGACGTCGAGATCTCGCTCGACGACATGCTGACTCCAGGGGGACTCGCCATCCACCGCGCGGAGTACTGCGCCGCGATCCGCGCCTTGCATGCGGAGGGGAAGCTGTCGGGACGCTGGCCCGTGCGCTACCTGATCCGGCACACGGCCTATCACACGCTCGATCACGCCTGGGAGATGGAGGACAAGGACCTGGGAGAGGCCTGAAGGCGATCCCGGTTCGGGGAGGCGATCCTCGCCGGGCGCGGCCGTGGTGCGCATGACAAGGGCCGAAGTGCCCGGTCGGGGCCGCGATTGGGGGCGGGGCGGCGAAATCGCGGGTCAGGACCTGCGAGCTATTTTCCTTCGTCGTGGCATACGCGACGATGGGCGTGACGCAACGGCAGCCTGAGACGTGGCACCCATGACCCCGGGTCGTTCTCCGGGGAGTGGGATGGGTGCGCCCGTCGCAGCGGACCGGTTCGCCCCTGAGGCGGGCCGGTCGGGGCGATGGTTCAGGTGCCAGAACGAACGCAAGGAAGAGGAATGCCGCGTGTGCCCAAGAATCGCCGCGTCTGGAAACCCGTGGCGGTGGAATGTCCTGTGTGCGGCCGAACCCTGGTGGCTGGCATCGATACGGAGGTGGAGATCCTGCGCTGGAACCACGCCGATGTCGTCTCGGGCGGCTTCGAATGTCCGGGCTGTGGGGTCCGGGTCGTGGTGCGGCGCTGGTATCAGTCCGTCGAAGTGACGTCGGGGTCCGTTGTGGGGTCGGTGCGCCGTGGCTCACGGCTCCACGCGGAACGCAATGAATCCCCCGGAAAACCGGGGGATTCGTGAAGCGCGGTGCCGAAGGGGAGATTCGAACTCCCACGGGTTTCCCCGGCGCATTTTGAGTGCGCTGCGTCTGCCGTTCCGCCACTCCGGCGCTGCCTGATAGTGTAGCGCATCCGGGACCGGTGCCGGGAGGCTGGGACGCCGGTTCAGGGTCCGGGTGGGCGGCGGTCCACGACGATGATCGCGATGCCGCAGACGGCTCCCTGGATGATGGCGGGGGCGGCGACGATTGCCCAGAAGCCGATCAGCTCGCCGAACGATTCGTCGCTGGCGTAGGAGAGGATCACCACCACGGCGCACACCGTCGCCGCGATGGCGGCGAGCAGGCCGTACCGGAAACTGAAGACCCCGACCACA
The DNA here is from genome assembly GCA_051952485.1 of Thermomicrobiales bacterium. Classification (GTDB taxonomy): domain Bacteria; phylum Chloroflexota; class Chloroflexia; order Thermomicrobiales; family UBA6265; genus JASGDN01. The sequence continues at coordinate 3,080 of JBQCJS010000098.1, forward strand.
GCGGAGACTGCCATCAGGAGCGGATAGCCGAGCGCCGCGAGCAGCACGATTCCGGATGGCGGCGGGGTGGTGATCAGCGGCCCCAGCACCATGAAGAAGAAGGACACCAACGCGCCGAGTCCGCCCACGCTCGCGACCAGTGCCTGCATCAGCGTCTTTCTCATGTCGGTCCGGGTCCTTCACGGTGGGATCCTGGCGAACCCGCCACGAGTCGGTTGGCGGGGGAACGCCGGATGCGGACGAAGGGACTGATGCTTCCGGGCCTCGCCGGATGGCCATGCGCGGCGCATTCCATCATGCGGCACAATACGGGCTATAGGTCATGCGGCGGGCGACGATGCGCGACGCAGTCTCCACGGCACGCAAGAAGGAACCATGTACGTCATCGAACCCATGACCCAGGAGGATGTGGAGGAGGTCGGCGAGGTCGAACGCGCCTGCTTCACCAATCCCTGGCCGCTTTCCGCCTACCGGCGGGAACTGCGCAACGCCGCCCAGAACTACTACATCGTCCTCCGCGACGATCCGCAGGCCGACCTGGACTCCCTCGATGTGCGGTCGCATCCCGCGCCGGATGTGGCCCCGGGCGAGGTGCCGCTGCCGTTGCGTAGCCAGCCGCGGCGGTCGCGCAAGCCCGCGTTCTGGTCGCTCGCCCGGTTGCGCGGACCGGAGACCCCGCCACCGATCATCGGCTTCGCCGGCATGTGGCAGCTGTTCGATGAGGCGCATGTGACCACCATCGGCGTGCACCCGGACTATCGGGGACACGGACTGGGCGAACTGCTCTTCGTCGCCCTGATCGACGAGGCGATCCGCCGGAGCGTCGCCTGGCTGACGCTGGAGGTCCGCGTTTCCAACGCCCCGGCGCAGAGTCTCTACCAGAAATACGGGTTCACGGTGCAGGGGCGGCGTCCCCGCTACTACAGCGACAACAACGAGGATGCCTACATCATGTGGTCGGAATCGCTGAAGGACGAGGGCTATCGCGAGCGGCTCGCGGCCTTGCGGCGGCACCTCATCGCGCGCCTGGACGGTGCGGACCCCTCCTCGGCGACGCACGGACCGGACGATGGCGCCGCCCGGGAGCCGGAGCGCGAGGCTTCCCGTGAGGCTTCCCGTGAGGCTTCTGGCGCATGAACATCCTCG
>JBQCJS010000099.1:0-6704 GCA_051952485.1 Thermomicrobiales bacterium
GACGACCTTGGCCGTTCGCGCCGCTACATCATCGCCAATCCCGAGAACTGGGAGATGGATCGCGACCGGGACCCAACGACGCCCACCTGATGCCCTTGTGCGTAGGGGCCGATCGCGTATCGGCCCGATTGCCGCAATCGGGGTGCGTCGATCTGGTGAGACGCCGCTGGCATGGATGGCCCTCGTCTGGGGGAACGGAATCGAGCCGGCCTGTCCCGGCGTATCGATCTGGTGCTGACGATGGTGATAGGACGCCTGCCGATGCTGGACTGAGGCGAGCGCGGACGCGTTGCGGCTGACATGGACGGTCCTCGAAAAGCCGCCGTATGGAGACGCCTCTCACGGGGCGTCTCCGCGTGTGCCGAACGGGTTTGTGCGTTCGGACCAAGAACCGGCCTCTTCCGGTGACGGGTCTCCCCGGCGTTCCGTTGCCCCCCTCCCGCCCCCTGTGCAACACTGATAACCAATCTCACTTCTTCGTGAGGATCGTTCCATTGGCGCACCGATCGGCGGCGCCGGGTGTCACCCTCGGCAACCGGCCTTCCCCGCATCGGCTGTTCGGGTCCCTGGAGATGCCGTGGCGGCATTCCTGTCCCTGCCCGCCACGGGTTCGCGACACGTCGTATGGAGAGATGCCCGGTGTCCCACAAGCCCCTCCTTCCCGCGTCACCGATCCTCGATGAAGCCGAGCGGCAGGCCCGCCTGCGCGAGCTGATGCACCTCGGCGGCTCGCGCCGCTCCTTCCTCAAGGCCGCCGCCGCTGCCGGGCTCATCCCCGTCCTCTCCTCCAGCACCGTCACAGCCCGCCTCGCCGCCGCGCAGGAGGCCAGCCCCACGCCGATCCAGGGCGGGGAGTTCATCACCCTCGGTCACCAGACCGTGGACACCCTCAGCCCCGACAACGAGGGCGCCACCGTCGTCTGGGCGATCGTCGTCCAGATGTTCGATGCGCTCTACATCGTCAACGAGAACTTCGAGATCGTGCCCGTCCTCGCCGAGTCCCACGAGGTCTCCGAGGACGGCAAGACCTACACGTTCAAGCTCAAGTCCGGCGTCAAGTTCCACAACGGCGACGAGTTCTCGTCCGCCGATGTGAAGTACACCTACGACTGGATCAGGGACCCGAAGAACGCCTCCCTCCGCGCGGGCGCCTTCGAGCTGGTCGAGAAGGTCGAGGCCCCCGATGCCTCCACGGTCGTCGTCACGCTCACCACGCCGGACGTGACCTTCATGGTCAACGTCGCCCCGACCTTCATCTACCCGGCGAAGTACCACGCCGAGATCGGCGAGGAAGCCTTCACGGCCAAGCCGGTCGGCACCGGTCCGTTCAAGCTGAAGGAATGGATCCCGGCCCAGAGCACGACGCTGGAGGCCAACACGGAGTACTTCCGCGGGCGGCCCAACTTCGACACCTTCCGCCTGGATGTCGTGCCGGAGGCCGCCGGCCGTGTCGCCGCGCTGGAATCCGGCCAGGCCGACAGCTCCGTGTGGTCCCTCAGCGCGGAGGACAACATCGCGCTGGAGGATTCCGGCAACTTCACCGTCTACAAGAACCCCAGCCTCGCGGTGAACCACTTCCCGCTCAACAACGCCAAACCCTTCCTCAGCGACAAGGCGGCCCGCCAGGCGCTCATCACCGCGATCGACCGCCAGGCCATCGCGGATGAGGTCTTCAAGGGCCAGGCGCAGGTCGCCACCTCCAACCTCTCGCCCTCCAACACGAAGTTCTTCAATGCGGATGTCCCGAAGTATGACTTCGATCCGGAGAAGGCGAAGCAGTTGCTGGAGGATGCGGGCTGGAAACTCAACGGCGATGTGCGGGAGAAGGATGGCCAGAAGGCCGCCTTCACCCTCCAGATCATCCAGGGCGACACCCAGCGCCGCCCGGAAGCCGAACTCGCCCAGCAGTGGTGGAAGGACGTCGGGGTTGCCGTCGAGCTGGCGGAGAGCAACAACGTCCTGGAAGGGCTGGTCAAGGGCGATTACGATGCCGGCCTCTTCAACTGGACCTACGGCGGCGTCGATCCCGATGCCCGCGACACCCTGACCACCAAGGGCGCGAACAACTTCAACCATTTCTCCAACGCCGAGGTCGATGAGCTGCTCACCAAGGGGGTAAGCGAGCAGGACGAGGCGAAGCGCATCGAGATGTACAAGCGCGTCCAGGAGATCGTCGCGGAGGAAGTGCCCTTCATCTTCCTGCTCAACGTCGAGTGGATCACGTTCTGGGCGAAGAGCATCATGGGGCTGCCCACGCAGGAGAAGGTGCAGGATTCCTCCGGCATCTACAACCAGCTCTACCGGCTCTGGAAGGCCCAGTAGGACGCGCCGCCGCCGGGATGCCGGCGCGCCAGGAGGCGGGGTGGATTGTGCATGTCGCTCAATCCGCCCCGCTCCCGATCGTGCGGAACGCGAATCTCCACGCCATGCGGTCGTTGTCCGTCATCCCTCCCTGTGCCAGAATGGGCTACGGATGAGACGTTCTGAACGACAGGCACCGCCCGCATGGACGATGGCGGAGACGTGTCTGCACGAGGCCGGGTGCTGTGGTGCAGCCGGTCACAGGGGGCAAGCCGGGGTGATGGTGACTCGACACGACGCAACGCACACGCACGAATCCACGGAGGGCGGCCGCCGCGCCGAGCTGCGCGCGCTGATGGAACTCAGTGGCTCCCGGCGGCGGTTTCTGGCCGCCGCGGCGGCCGCAGGGCTGATTCCGGTCCTCACGGCGGAGCAGGCCGCCGCCCGCGACGGCCAACGCCTGGCCGCCCTGCGCGCGCAGGATGCCCAGCCCGTCCAGGGGGGCACCCTCGTGGTGATCTCGCAGGACTCCATCGAGAGCCTCAGCCCGGAGGATGGCAGCGAGACCGCGCAGTGGGTGGCCATCGCGCAGATCTTCGACGGCCTCTATTCGGTCAACGAGAACTACGAGCTGGTGCCCGTCCTCGCCGATTCCTACGAGGCATCGGCGGACGGCAAGACCTACACCTTCAAGCTCAAGACGGGCGTGAAGTTTCACAACGGCGATGATTTCTCGTCCGCCGACGTGAAGTACACCTACGACTGGATCCTCGATCCGAAGAACGGCTCCAACCGCGCCGGTGAGTTCGAACTCGTCGATTCGGTGGAGGCGCCGGACCCCACCACCATCGTCGTCAAGCTGAAGGAGGCCGATGTCACCTTCATGGTGAATGTCGCCCCGGCCTTCATCTACCCGGCGAAATACCATGCCGAGAAGGGGGAGGACGCCTTCAAGGGCGCGGCCATCGGCAGTGGGGCGTTCAAGGTCAAGGAGTGGATTCCCGCCCAGCATACGCTGCTGGAGGCCAACCCCGACTACTTCCGGGGCCGCGCGAATGTCGATGCCGTGCGTATCGATGTGGTGCCGGAGGCCGCCGCCCGCGCCGCCGCGCTGGAGACCGGGCAGGCCGACAACTCCATCTGGTCGCTGAACGCCGAGGACAACGACCGCCTGAAGGAGACCGGCGACTTCACCGTCTACGAGACCCTCCAGAACGCCACCAATCACTTCGTGCTGAACAACATCCCGCCGGGCGGCAGCATGGGCACGCCGGTCAGCGGCGAGGAGCAGGCCCAGCCCTTCCTCTCCGAGAAGCCGGTGCGCCAGGCCCTCCTGCACGCACTGGACCGGGAATCGCTGGCGAACGACATCTTCAAGGGCCAGGCCCAGGTCGCCACGTCGAACCTCTCGCCGAATGTCGCCCAGTTCTACAACCCCGACGTCCCGAAGTACGACTTCGACCCGGAGAAGGCGAAGCAGCTCCTGGAGGACGCGGGCTGGACGCTCAACGGCGATGTGCGGGAGAAGGATGGTAACAAGGCCAGCTTCACCATGATCGTCTTCCAGGGGGACACCCAGCGCCGCCCGGAGGCCGAACTCGCCCAGCAGTGGTGGAAGGAGATCGGGGTCGATTGCCAGCTGCAGGAGGGGATCGCCAGCGATACCCTCGCCGGGATGGTCGACGGCCGGTTGCAGGCCGCCCTCTTCAACTGGGTGTATGGCGGTGGCAATGGCGAGCCGGATGCCCGCGACACGCTCTCCTCGAACGGCGCGAACAATTTCTGCAACTTCCGCAATGCCGAGATGGACGACCTGCTGACACAGGGAATCCTGGAGCAGGACCCGGCCAAGCGGGTGGCCATCTACCATCGCGTGCAGGAGATCGTGGCGGAGGAGGTACCGTTCCTCTTCCTGCTCAACCTGCAGAGCATCACCTTCTATCGGAACCGGGTGAAGGGGCTGCCGAACGAGGTCCTCTCGTCGGACAATCTCTATCCCCAGCTGTTCAAGTTCTGGATCCAGGAGTAGCCTGAGTCCAGCTCGCGGGGCCGGACGCAGGAACGTCCGGCCCCGCGCGGGTCGATTGCTGGTCCTCCGTCGATCGCCGCAGGTTGACGGGCTCCCCAGCTCTGCGCGGACCCGGAGGGGGCGGTGCTCGCCAGTCCGGGTGGTTCGACGAGCCGGCACGCCGCCGCTCCCGCCAGGGAGGGCCGGTGTGCCCGGCCCCTGAGCGATGGAGCATCGGTTCCCATGGCCGCCTATATCGTGAAGCGCCTCATCCAGGGCGTGATCGTGCTCTTCTTCGTCACCCTGCTCACCTTCTTCGTGATGTACTTCATGCCCGGCGATCCCGCCCGGCAGATGGTCGGGCAGGCCTATGTCACCGAGGAGCAGCTGGATGCCATTCGCGACAAGTGGCACCTGAACGATCCCTGGTACACGCGCTACTGGACGTGGGTCTCCAACGTCGTGCAGGGCGATTTCGGCACCTCCATGATGCGCCCCGGGGTGGCCATCACCGACATGATCGGCCAGGCCGCCGGCATGACGCTGCGGCTCACCGCCATCTCCTTCACCATCTCCCTGCTCATCGCCTTGCCGGTCGGCGTGATCGCGGCGGTCAAACGCTACTCCTGGTTCGACTACCTGAGCATGCTGGGGTCGACCGTGGGCGTCGCCGTGCCCAATTACTGGATCGGCCTGATGGCGATCATCCTCTTCTCGGTGAAACTGGGATGGTTGCCGCCCTATGGCTCGTCCGGGTGGAAGTCCTACCTGTTGCCCGTGATCGTGCTCTCCATCGACGAGGTGGCCGGGCTGGCGCGCATCACGCGGGGCGCGACGATCGAGGTCCTGGGGCAGGATTACGTCACCACCGCCCGCGCCAAGGGGCTGAAGAACGGGGCAATCCTCTGGCGGCACGTCGTCCGCAATACGCTGCTGCCGGTGATCACGATCATCGGCTACCGCGCCGCCTTCATCCTCAGCGGCACGATCGTCGTGGAGACCGTCTTCGCCTGGCCTGGCATGGGGCGCCTCTTCTACCAGGCCATCACCTCGCAGGATCTCCAGGTCGTGCAGGCCATCGTCCTGCTGCTGACCACGCTGGTCGTCGTCGCGAACATCCTGACGGACCTGACCTACGCCTTCATCGATCCACGGGTCCGCATCACGAAGTGATGCCGTGCCCGTGACGCCGTCCCGGACGTTTCCGCCCCGGCCGACCGCCCTCTCAGCGCATGGACGTGTCCCTATGAGCGAATCGACCTCTCCCCTCTCCGCCAGCGAGCGACAACGCGAGATCGTGAACGACGCGACGGCCGCCGCCGAAGCCCAGACCGAGGACCGGGTTTCGCTGGCGTCCATCGAGCGCAGTTCCAACCGCAACCGTGTCTGGCGGCGGTTCACCCGCTACCGGCCCGGCCTGGCGGGACTGGTCTTCCTGGCGATCATCGTGATCTGCGCGATCGCCGCGCCGCTGATCGCCCCCTACGATCCGGACGCCGTCAACCCGCGCCTGCGGGGGCATGGCCCCAGCGCCGCGCACTGGCTGGGCAACGACGATATCGGGCGCGATATCCTCAGCCGGATCATCTTCGGGGCGCGGGTCGCCCTCATCGTCGGTATCGGCGCGACGCTGATCGCGGTGACGATCGGGGTGACGGTCGGCGCGACGGCGGGATTCTTCGGCGGCAAGGTCGATTTCTGGCTCTCACGCATCATCGACACGCTGATGGCCTTTCCGCTGCTGGCGCTGCTGATGACGCTCTCGACCGTCTTCGGGCCGAGCCTGCGGAATGTCGTGATCGTCATCGGCTGCACGGTGTGGGCATCGTATGCGCGGGTGGTGCGGGCGGAGGTGCTGAGCCTGCGGGAGACGGACTACGTGCTCGCCGCGCGTTCGGTGGGGGTGACGAATCGCTCGATCATCGCGAGGCACATCGTGCCGAACGCGATCGGCCCGGTGATCATCATCGCCAGCCTCAGCATCGGTGGCATCATCATCCTGGAATCGGCGCTCTCGTTCCTGGGCCTCGGCATCCAGCGCCCGACGGCATCCTGGGGCACGATGCTCTCCGATGGCCGCGAGTTCATCCGCAACTACCCGCACATCGCGATCGCGCCGGGGCTGGCCATTGCCTTCACGGTGCTGGCCTTCAACCTCGTCGGCGACGGCCTCCGCGATGCCCTCGATCCCCGCGAACGCCACTGAATGGGCTGTCTCGCCTAACGTGGGATGTGCAGGGAAGGCGAGATGGCCCGGGAGCGACCGGTATGCCAGCGCCCCGGGGGCCCCCCACCGGGGGGCCCCCCGAACACCCCCCTAAACCGAGGGAAGAGTTGGTGGGGGGGTAATAAAAGGAATGGTTTATAACCCAATAAAAAAAAAAAAGGGGGGGCG
>JBQCJS010000100.1:0-2020 GCA_051952485.1 Thermomicrobiales bacterium
ATTGTTTGCTGGGATCAGGGCCGACATGAAGTCGGCGCCCACCAACGCGACGTGTCATGGAATCCGGTGATGTGCAGAGGCCGCCCGCGTGTCGGCCCGTCAGGCGATCATCCGGCGGTCTCGCCCGGAACGGATTTCGCATGGCCAAGGTGCGCCCGCAAGGCATCCCGGAGGACGACCTCCGGATCGTCGCCCGCCTGCACGATGTCCGCGATCGCCCGCATCAGGCTATCCGCCCGTGCCTCCGGCGTCGCGGCATCCCCTGGCGGCAGCGGATGGTCGCGCAACGCCACCGCCACGCGACCGAGCGCGGGCTTCGAGAAGGGCGATCCGTCGACATCCTTCTCCGGCTTCGGATGCGTCGCCGTGGCCTTCTCCTCCGCCTTCACGCGATGCCAGATCCGGTGCAGGTCTTCCTCCGTCTCGGCGATCTCCCCGGCGAAGACGTGCGGATGCCGGCGAATGATCTTGGCCGCGACGCCTTCGTAGACATCCTCCAGCGTGAAATCGCCGGCCTCTTCCGCGATCTGCGCCTGCAGGACGATGTGGAGGAAGAGATCGCCCAGTTCCTCGGCGAGATTCACGGCGTCGCCGGATTCGATCGCATCGACGACCTCGTATACCTCGTCGAGCATGGATGGCACCAGCGACTCATGCGTCTGCACGCGGTCCCAGGGGCAGCCATCCGGCCGTCGCAACCGGGCGCTGACCTGCTGCATCGCGCGGGCGTCGCGGCTGGCTTCCGACGAAGGAAGCGCGGGCACCCAGAGTGCGATCATCGGTCCGGCGGGGACATCCGCCAACTCGCCGACCGTATGCCGGGTAATCGCCTGCTCCGGCAGCCCAGCCGCATCGACGCGGATAACCTCGTGACTGGCGGGGAAGATGCGTCCCAATGAGCGGGCGATGACCGCCATCGTCGCGGCATCGTAGACATGCGTGAAGAGGATGGGCCTGCCGGAGGTGGCGTTGAACACGCCGCCCGCGAAGGGATCGTCGGGGATCTGCCGTTGGACGATGCGACCCGCGAAGCATTGCACGCCGCTCAGGAGCGGATCGACGTCCAGCGCGGCGGCAACGAGATCCATGACGCTGATGCCATCCAGCACCTCGACGGCCTGGCCACGCTCGTTGGCCTCGCGCACCGTCTCCAGGGTCAGCCCTTCACCGAAGCAGGGATGCCCCGGGATCGCAACCACGATGGGACCGTCCATCGCGGCGTCGCAGAGCGCACGGGCCGCCGAGGTCCACGGCCCGCGTGGCGAGCCATCCGGCGTTCGCAGCGGAGCGATATCGATCGCGCGATCCAGGTCGAGCAGAGGCGAGAGATCGAGATCGGGGTGCTTGCGCACGAAGATCCGGTCCGCCTCGTCCAGGGCGCGGCGGGCGCCGACGGTGATCCGGTTTGGATCGCCCGGTCCCAGCCCGACGATCGTGATGTCGGGGCGCTCCGTCACTTGTCGCTGCCGAGGCTGAGCACGGCCATGAAGGCCTCCTGCGGGATCTCCACGCTGCCGACCATCTTCATGCGCGCCTTGCCCTCCTTCTGCTTCTCCAGCAGCTTGCGCTTGCGGGTGATATCACCGCCGTAGCACTTGGAGAGGACGTTCTTGCGCATGGCCTTGATCGTCTCGCGGGCGATGATCCGGCTGCCGATGGATGCCTGCACCGGGACATCGAACATCTGGCGGGGGATCAACCCGCGCAGCGTCTGTACCAGTTCCCGCCCCTTGACGTAAGCATCGTCCCGGTGGGTGATGATGCTCAGCGCATCCACGACCTGCCCGTTCACCATCACGTCCAGCTTCACGAGATCAGCCTCGCGCATCCCGGCGAGCGTGTAATCAAGCGAGGCATAGCCCTGCGTCCGGCTCTTCAGCGCGTCGTAGAACTCCACGATCAGTTCACCGAGGGGGATGTCGTACTTCATCTGGCCGCGGTCCTCGTCCAGGTACTCCATCTCCACGAACACCCCGCGCTTCGTCGTGGTGAGGTCCATGATCGCGCCGATGTAGCGCGA
>JBQCJS010000101.1:0-7634 GCA_051952485.1 Thermomicrobiales bacterium
GCCATCACCCTCATGAACGCGGGCGCAGGCATCTACGCCGCCAACGCCGCCGATTCGTTCGCCGAAGGCGTCGCCATGGCGGCCACGGCGATCGATTCCGGGGCGGCGATCGCCAAGATGGATGAGCTCATCGCCGTGACGCAGCAGCTCGTGGCAGACCGGGCCGGGGTGACCGCATGACGACCAGCGTTCCCCAGCAGACCGGCACCTATCTCGACCGCATCCTTGTCCAGACGGCGAAGGATGTGGCAACGCGCAAGGCGCTCATCTCTGTCGATGCCCTGCGAGCCAAAGCCGCCGAGCAGCCGGACCCGATCGACGTGGAGGCCGCGCTGAACCGCGAACACGTCACGGTGATCGCCGAGATCAAGCGAGCCTCACCGTCGAAGGGCACCTTTCCGGTCCCGGTCGTGCCATCGGATATCGCATCGGCGTATATCGAGGGCGGGGCGGCGGCCATCTCCTGCCTCACCGACGAACCGTTCTTCAAGGGGTCGCTCACCGACCTCGAAACGGTCGCCCGGACCAGCTACGCCTCCCGCACCCCGATCGGCATCCTCCGCAAGGACTTCATGCTCAATCGCTTCCAGGTCGATGAGGCCCGGGCGTTCGGTGCGAGCTGCATCCTCCTGATCGTCGCCGCGCTGGACGACGCTGCCCTGGCGGACCTGCAGGCGTACGCCCGGTCACTCGGTCTCTCCGTGCTCGTGGAGGTCCACGACGAGGAGGAGGCCCGGCGGGCCGTGGGGGCGGGTGCCACCTTGATCGGCATCAACAACCGCGACCTGCGCTCGTTCCACGTCGACCTGGCGACCACGGAGCGCATCGCGCCGCTGCTGCCTCCCGGCACGACGGTGGTGGGGGAGAGTGGCATCTTCACGCCGGACGATGTGGCACGGCTGGCGGATGCCGGGGTCGCGGCGGTCCTCGTCGGCGAATCGCTGATCCTGCAGGGCGATCGCGCCGCGGCGGTTCGCGCGCTGGCCGGGGTGCCCCGTGTCCGCATCTGAGCCTTCCGGGATGTTCGTCAAGACTTGCGGCATGAGGACCGCCGAGGCGGCCCAAGTGGCGGTTGACGCGGGGGCGGATGCGCTCGGCTTCATCCTTGCGCCGTCGAAGCGGCAGGTGACCATCGGGCAGGTCGCCACGATCTCGGCGCAAGTGCGGACTGCGCGCGACACACTCCCGCCGTTCGCGGCGGTGACGGTCAACCCGACGGACGCACAAATCGCGGCCGTCGCGGAGAGCGGGGCATTCGGCATCCTCCAGCTGTCGGGCGACGAGGACCTGGCAATCCTCGAACGGAGTCCGGCGTCCCTGACCGTCTGGAAGGTCTTCCGGCCCGGACCCGATGAGACCGTGTCGAGTGTGCTCCGTTCGATCGGCCCGTGGCTCGAAGGGTCGCGTCCGGCTGCGCGGATCATGCTCGACGCCTTCCATCCGGGCGCGTATGGCGGCAGCGGGACGCTGGGGAACTGGTCGCTGGCCGCAGAGGTCGCGGCGCGATACCCCAACGTGCTGGCTGGCGGGCTGAATCCGGAGAACGTGGCGGACGCCATAGCCCAGGGCGGCCCGTCTGGGGTGGATGTCAGCTCCGGCATCGAGACGGACGGCGTGAAGGACCGGGCGAAGATCGACGCCTTCGTTCGCGCGGCCCGGACGGCTGTACAAACGGTCGAGCTCCATCCCTGAACGATGTACGCGGCGCTACGTCTGGTCAGCGTTCGCGCCGTTCGCATCGATGGCGACCTGAAGCAACGACGCCAGCCACGATCCCTCGTCGCCGGTGATCTCCTGGGCGATCTGGCGCGTGCGCTCGGGGGCAGCCCGCGCCATCTGGTAGATGCCGCGATCGCGCAGCATGTAGCCGTAGTCGACGAGTTCCCGCCGCAGCGTCGCGACGTCCTCGTGCACCGGGCGGATGATCTCGTTCACCTCGCGTTCGGTGTAGGTCCGGCCGGGCTCGAATCGCGCCAGGATATGCTGCAGCACGATCACGCGACGCTTCCGCTGGGCAGGGATCTCCTTCAGGCGACCGCCGTCGAAGAAGTCGCGAATCACCTTCGCCCGGAAACGCTCGTCCTCGTCCATTTCTGCGTCTCCGACGAGCGACGTGGCGACGGCCGGCGCCGTCAGCGGCACGCGTTTGCTGGCAAGCAGCAGCTCGCCGTTGAGGCGGTACCAGTGCCGTTGCGCCTCCGTCTCCATCACGACGACACCCGCCTCGGTCAGCTTCTTCATGTGATGGCTGATCGTCGGGGCGGCGAGATCGAGGTGTTCGGCCAGGTCCTTCCCCGTCATGGGGCGGCCGGCCAACGCGCCGAGAATGCGCAGGCGCGTCTCATCGGCGATGACCTTCAGGAGGCGGGCGAGATCGGTCACGTCAAGCTGCGAAGTCATGGCATGCTCCTTCGTTCGATGATCTTCTACTTAGATACTCGTCGAACTATAGCACGGCATGGACGGAAAGACCCTCCGGCAGAAACCGGAGGGTCGTGAGGACAAGCTCATTGGAGCGGTCAGTCGGGCAGCAAGGGCGTCGTGTCCCAGCTCTCACCCAGTCCGCAGACCCAGTTCAATGCCCGCAACCGCGCGTAGGAGGTTGCGGCCACCGCTTCCTGCTCCAGGGGATCGAGCTCTCCGAACGTTCGCTCGTCGACGAGGAAGTCCCCCGCCCGCATGGCGATCAGGCCGGCTTCCTGCGCCTCGCCAGCCGCCTCGGCGATCGCGGCGCGATCCCCGTCGTCCGGCTCGTCGAAGCTCGACCGCCAGTACCAGAGTTCCCACCGCTCGCGTTCCGCCGCGAGCTCGTCGTCGGAGCGCACCCGGGCATGCTTCACGAGCGGCCGGACATTGCCCCACGGCTGCGGCGCCCAGTCGATCAGCTGCTGCTCCAGCTCGTCCACCTGGTCCCAGGGCAATCGATCGAGCTTCACCACTCCCAGCGCCCAGATCACTGCGACGCCGCCCACGATCGCATCCTCGCAGAGATCGGCGTCCTCATCGGTGAACTGCCCGTTCGGAGTGTTGAGCACGCGCAGCTCGTCGTCCGTGAGCCAGGAGCCGAGTTCCGTCCGCGCCCATGCCGAGAGGTCGAACCGCTCGGTCTCCAGATCGAACGCATCGCCCCCATCCGCCAGCTCGAGCTCGATCGCGTAGCGGCGCGCGAGCGAGGCGAGCACCGCAGCCCGTCCGACCAGTTCGACCGGTGGCCACGGCTGGATCTCGATCTCGTCTTCGTTTCCGGTCGGGTTCTCGAAATGGCGGTACATGGACAATCCCTCGTGAGCGGACCGAACTCATCACTCATCGTAGTGCGCGAAGGTCAGGACGGACAGATCGCGTCGGTCCGCATCGCCATCAGGGCGACACCGGTCATCTCGAACCGCAGCCTGAACCCATTCGCGATCATCAGCGCCTCGCCCAGGCTGGAGGCCTTCCGCAGGCGGCCGAGGGTCAGGTGGGGCACCCAGCTCCCCGGCAGATAATGGCCTTGCGTCCCTTCCCGGGCGATCTCCACCTTCCGCAAGGCATCGTGGACGCGGCGATGCAGGGCGAGCAGACCAGCGTTGACCACCGGGTTGAGGAAGAGCACTGGCTGCGCTCCTGGAAAGAGGCCAAGGCTATCGACCATCAGCCGTGTGCCATGAACACCCGCCGCCACCTCGGCCAGCGCATCCGCCGCGCGACCGAGGTCATCCGGCGCGATCTGGGCCAACGTGATGTGGGGCCGGCCCAGGTTCGGCACGATGAGATCCTCCGCCTCCAGCGCCGACCAGAAGCGCCGGATGCGGGCGTCGGCGCTCGAATCGAACGTCATGATGATGGCGACGCTCATGGCAACGCTGCCTACACGTTGAACAGGAACTCGATGATGTCCCCGTCCTGCACGATGTAGGTCTTGCCCTCGCGACGCAGCGTGCCGCGCTTCCGGACCTCGGCCATCGTCTTCGCATCGATCATGTCATCGTAGGCGATCACCTGCGCCCGGATGAAGCCGCGCTGGATATCGCTGTGAATGGCGCCAGCGGCCTCGACGGCCGTATCGCCCCGCCGGATCGTCCAGGCGCGGCATTCCTCCGGCCCGACCGTGAAGAACGGCATCAGGCCGAGCAGGTCGAACGATTCCCGGATGATGCGGCCCAGCGCCGACTCCTCGATGCCGAGATCCGCCATGAAGACGGCGGCATCCTCCTCGTCCAGCTGCCCGATCTCCATCTCGATCTTGCCAGCGATGGCATCGACAGAGACCTTGTGACCGGCGAATCGTTCCCGTGCGCCGGCCAGCATCGTCTCGGCGGGCTCGCCCAGCTGGTCCTCGCCGATATTGAGCAGGAGCAGCAGTGGCTTCGCGGAGAGGAAGCCGAACCCGCGCACCAGCTTGTACTCGTCCGGGTCGATGTCATCCACGATGTCGCGGAGCGGCTTGTCGCTCTCCAGCGTCGCCTTGAACACCGTGAGCACGGCGAGCTCGCGCTCGTTTACTTCCTTCTCCGGCCCACGCATCTTGCCCAGCTGGCTCTCGATCCGCTGGATGCGCTTGTCGATCAGGCCGAGATCGCTGAAGGCGAGTTCGAGGTTCAGCGTCTCGATATCCCGCATCGGATCGACCGATTCCTCCGAATGCGGGACGTTGGGATCGTCGAAGGCGCGAACGACATGCACCAGCGCATCGGCCTGGGAGAGGTGCCCGAGCAACTGGCCGCCCATGCCCTTCTCGGCGATACCCTTCGCGATCCCCGCGACGTCGAGGTACTGGACATCGGCGGGGACCTTGCGCTCCGGGTTGAACAGCTCCGTCAGCGCATCGAGACGCGGGTCGGGGACCTTGACGGTCGCGAGGTTCGGCTCGTCACCGCTGGCGCCGAAGGTGCCCGTCGCCGCGTCGGCGTGGGTAAGGGCATTGAAGACGGTCGTCTTGCCCGTCCCGGGCAGACCGATGATCACGAGTTTGGTAGCCACAGTCCGGTCGTTCTCTTTCCACCCAACGGGCCGCGCATGAAGGGCGGCCCGTTGGCACTGTCATCGCAAGAGGGAGCGGAGGCTCAGGAGCGGACGATCGAAATCGCCACCTGCTCGCCGCCGACATTGACCTCAGTGTACCCGTCCCGGCCAGCGAGGTCCGTTCCTGCCTGCAGACTCACGGCCAGCACCTCGCGGGCGACATAATCCGCGAATGCCGCAATTGCTTCCGCAATCTCCGTCGGGGCATCGTAGGTGAGGGCAATGGTGTCCTCGATGTTCAGCTCCAGCTGCTTGCGGGCATCCTGCACCGCGCGGATGACGTCGCGGGCGATGCCCTCCTGCACCAGTTCCGGCGTCAGCGTCGTATCGAGCACGACCGTCGCCTCCGGCCCCTGCGCCGCCGCGAATCCCTCGCGCTTGCGCAGGCTGACGAGCACTTCCTCGGGAAGCAGGTCGACCGTCGTTCCGTCCTTGAGCGTCAGCGAGACCGATTCGCCCGCTTCGACGGCGGTTTCGACCTCGCCAGGGTTCGCCGCGCCGAGCGCGGCCCGGATCGCCCCGAGCTGCTTGCCGTATTTCGGCCCCAGCACGGGCAGGTTCGGCTTCACCTCGTGCGAGACGACGTCACCGAGCTCGTCCAGCGCGCGCACATCCTTGACGTTCAGCTCGTCCAGGATCTGTTCCTTCAGCCGCACCACGGCCTCGGCATCGGCCGGGTCCGGCGTGTGGACGAGGATGGCGGGCAGCGGCTGGCGGACCTTCAGGTTCGCCTCCGACCGCGCCGCCCGTCCGAGCTTGACGACAGCCAGGACCGCCGTCATCTCCCGGGTCAGCTGGCGGTCGATCAGCGATTCATCGGCCACCGGTTGGTCGTTCAGGTGGATCGACTCTGGCGCCGACGCATCCACCGAGCGCACGAGATTCTGGTACATCGCCTCCGACACGAACGGGATGAACGGTGCGATCAGCCGCGTCACCAGCACTAGCGCCTCGTAGAGCGTCTCGTAGGCGGCGTTCTTGTCGGCGTCGCTCTCCGGCTTCCAGAAGCGGCGGCGATTGCGCCGGATATACCAGTTGGACAGCTCCTCCACAACGAAGGTCTCGATCGCCCGCGTGCCACCGGCAATGTCGAATTCCGCCATCCGCTCGCGCACATGGCCGACGAGTTCGTGGGCGCGGGAAAGCAGCCAGCGGTCGAGCAATGTGCGCTCGGCGACCGGCGTGCTGGTCTCACCGGGCGTCCAGCCGTCGATCCGGGCATAGGTCGTGAAGAAGGCGTAGGAGTTCCAGAGGGGCAGGATGAACCGGCTCCGCACATCGTCCGTAGCGTGATAGCCGAAGTGGATGTTCGTGCTCGGGTTCACCGTGGTGAACATCCAGCGCATGGTGTCGACGCCGATCTCGTCCGCCGCATCATCGAACCAGATCGCGTTGCCCTTGGATTTGTGCATCTCCTCGCCCTTCTCGTCGCGCATCAGGGCGTACGAGAAGACGTTCCTCGTGGGCGTCTGCCCGGTGAGGGCGGTGCTCTCGGCGATGAGGGCGTAGAACCAGTTGCGGAACTGGCCCGGGAAGCTCTCCGAGATGAGGTCGGCCGGATACCACTCCGACCAGTACTCCTTGTCGTGGCGGTAGTTCAGCGTCGAGAGCGCGACGATGCCGGCATCGAGCCACGGATTGCCGACATCCTTGATCCGCGACACCGGCGCCCCGCAGGACGAACAGGCGATCTTCACGGCGTCGACATACGGGCGATGCGGGGTGTGACCCTCGAACTCGTCCCAGCCCTCGATGGCGCGTTCCTTCAGCTCGGTTTCCGAGCCGATGACCTCGAAGGTGCCGCACTCCTGGCAATCGAAGATCGGCAGGGCGAGACCCCAGTACCGCTTCTTGGAGATCATCCAGTCGTCCATGTGCTCCAGCCAGTCGAGCTCCCGCTCGCGACCGAAGGAGGGGATCCAGTTCGTCGTCCGCGCCGACTCCTTCAACTGGGGACGCAATTCGTCCATGCCGATGAACCATTCGTCCACCAGCCGGAAGAGGAGATCGGTGCCGCAGCGCCAGCACACCGGATAGCGGTGCGTGTACATCTCCGCGCGATAGAGGAAGCCCTTCTCCTTGAGATTCGCCTCGATGTCCTTGGCGACCGCCGGGGCGCTCTGGCCGGTGAGCCAGTCGAAGCCCTTCAGGTAGATGCCCGACTCGTCGATCGGCCCGACCACCTGGAGGTCGTGCACCTTCGACAGCGCGAAGTCCTCCTTGCCGCAGCCTGGCGCGATGTGGACGAGGCCCGTTCCTTCCTCGGAGGAGACATCCTCCCAGGGGATGACCCGATGCTGGACCTCGGCGTTCGCCGGCAGCTCGTCGAACGGACCCCGGTAGGTCTTGCCGACGAGATCCGCCCCCTTCACCTCGCCAACGATCTCGTGATCACCCTTGATCGCCCGGGAGACCACGTCCTTCGCGACATAATAGGTGCGGTCGCCCTGAAGGACCTTCGCATAGGTGAGGTCCGGATGCACCGCCACGGCGACGTTGGCCGCGAGGGTCCAGGGGGTCGTAGTCCATACGAGCAACGAGGCATCCTCCCCGTCGATCGGGAAGGCGGCGTAGATGGAGAGGTGGGTGCGCTCCTGGTACCCCTCGGTCACGATCTCTTGCTCGGAGAG
>JBQCJS010000102.1:0-3119 GCA_051952485.1 Thermomicrobiales bacterium
GTGGATGTCTCGTTGCGCTTGCGAGCGACCCACCCGTCGATCCCGTCACTCGCGAAGACGACGATGATCAGCAGCATGCACGCCTCGATCACCGGCACCGGGCCGACGTAGATCAGCCAGATGACGACGAAGAGCAGCGCGAGCCGTGCCGTCGTGATCCAGTTAGCCATCCAGGCGCGTCCCGGCACGAAGGGCGGACGCCGCGCCGCCGGGCTCAGGCGTGACTCTGGATGGTGGGACATCGCTCATGGTCATCATGCAGGAATTATGCGTGCGCGGCCCATCACGCTCAACCTTTTCCGGCGGTGGATGCCAGCCGCCGCATCATCAGCGCGGGATCGTCGGTGCAGATCCCGGTCACACCCCATTCGATCAGCTGTGCAGCCCGGTCCGGATCGTTGACGGTCCAGATCCAGCTTTCGATCCCCAGGTCGAGCAGGAACCGCACGATATCGGCATCGACCGCCTGGTCGAGCAGGTTGAGTTGCGTCGCCCCGATCTCCTGCGCCAAGGCGATCGCCTCCTCGGTCGCGCCGATGCTCAGCGGCCACAGGATCGCATCGGCGCTCGTCCGTCGCGCATGGCGGAGCACGTCCCACACGAACGAGGAGATCGCCCAGTCGAGGTCGGTGCGGTCCGCAATCAGCGCCAGCACCGCGTCCGCCGCGTCCGCGACCTTCACTTCGATGTTGAGGCGCGTCTTGCCGGCCACCAGGGCGATCACCTGCGACAGCGTGGGAATCCCCTCCCTGCCGCCAGCGTCGAGCGCCGCGAGGTCCGCCGCCGTGAATGCCGAGACCGGGCCGGACGCATTCGTGGTGCGGTCGACCGTCTCATCGTGGAGGACGACGGGCACACCGTCCGCCGAGAGATGGACATCCAGCTCGATCCCGGGAACACCGAGTTCCAGGGCACGGCCGAACGCTGCGAGGGTGTTCTCAGGATACTCGCGGGATGCGCCGCGATGCGCGTAGACGGCTGCCATGACGAAACTCCCCTCTCCCCTGGCCGGCCAAGGGTTGACATGGTTCGTATCAAGATTTATCATTCATCCAGATGCTATCTGGAGGATGACACGAATGACCCCGAGATTCTCTGAACCACTCTTCGTGATCAGCGTGGCCGCACGCCTGGTGGAAATGCACCCCCAGACGTTGCGCAAGTACGAACGCGAGGGACTCATCGCCCCATCGCGCACGTCGGGCAACCTGCGCCTCTACTCCGACAGGGACATCGAACGACTCCGGCAGGTGAAATACCTGGTGGAGCAGCGGGGCCTCAACCTCGCTGGCGTGCAACTCGCGCTCGAACTGACGCATCAGGTCCAGGATCTCAAGGAGCGGATCGAGACCGCGACGGAGGGACGGAAGACCTCTCCGGTCGTCGGGGAACTCGACAAGCTGCTGGAAAGCCTAGGCTTCGTCGATGAGCAGCGCGTGCGCGACCAGCAACGGCGTGGACCCGATCACTCCTGAATCCTCCCGACACCCCTTCCGGTCGTCACCGTGATGTGACCTGCCGGACTCATCCATCTTACGTGAGGAGCACCCGACATATGGCGACGAATCAACAATTCACGGAGAAAGCCCGGGAGGCGGTCCTCGCCGGGCAGCAGATCACCGAAGAGAAGAAGCTGGCCCAGTACGAGCCGGAGGCGCTGCTCCACGGACTTGTGGAGCAGGCCGACGGCGTGGTGCCGCAGATCCTGCAGCGCCTCGGTGTCAATCCCGCCGAGCTGGCCCCGGAGATCATGGAGCTGCTGGACCGCGCGCCGAAGCTCCAGTACAGCGCCGATGCGGTCGTCAGCTCCGGCCTGCGCCGGGCGCTGCAGACGGCCGAGGCCGAGGCCCGCCAGTTCGGCGACGAATACATCAGCGCGGAGCACCTCTTCCTGGGCATCCTCTCCGTCGAGCGATCGCCGGCGGAGGCGCTGCTGCGCCGCTACAACGTCTCGAAGGACCGCGTGCTCGGGGCATTGAGCGAGATACGCGGCAACCAGCGCGTGACCGATCCGAACCCGGAGGGCAAGTACCAGGCGCTCGAGAAGTACGGCCGTGACCTCACGACCTACGCCGAGCAGGGCAAGCCCGATCCGGTGATCGGGCGTGACGAGGAGATCCGCCGGGTCATCCAGGTCCTCTCGCGCCGCACCAAGAACAACCCTGTCCTCATCGGGGAACCGGGCGTCGGCAAGACCGCCATCGCCGAGGGGCTCGCCCAGCGCATCGTGCGGGGGGATGTCCCCGAAGGACTGCGCGACAAGCGGATCGTGGCGCTGGACCTCGGCGCCCTCATCGCGGGTGCGAAGTTCCGGGGCGAGTTCGAGGAGCGCCTGAAGGCGGTCCTCAAGGAAGTCGAATCGTCCGACGGGCGGATCATCCTCTTCATCGACGAGCTGCACACCGTCGTCGGCGCCGGCGCGGCCGAAGGGTCGATGGACGCCTCGAACATGCTGAAGCCGATGCTGGCGCGTGGTGAGCTTCACGCCATCGGCGCGACCACCCTGGACGAGTATCGCAAGTACATCGAGAAGGACGCCGCGCTGGAGCGCCGCTTCCAGCCGGTGATGGTCGGCGAACCGTCCGTGGAGGACACCATCTCCATCCTGCGCGGCCTGCGCGAGCGGTACGAGGTGCATCACCACGTCAAGATCCAGGATTCGGCCCTCGTGGCGGCGGCAACCCTCTCCGACCGCTACATCGCGGACCGCTTCCTGCCCGACAAGGCGATCGACCTCGTGGACGAGGCGGCGTCGAAGCTCCGCATGGAAATCACATCCATGCCGATCGAGCTCGATGAGGCCGAGCGCCGCATCATGCAGCTGGAGATCGAGCGCGAGGCGCTGAACAAGGAAAAGGACGACGCCTCCCAGCAGCGGCTGAAGGCGCTCGAACAGGAGCTCGCGAGCCTCAAGGAGGAGCGCGACGCCCTCCGCTCGAAGTGGGACCAGGAGCGGCAGGCGATCCAGGCCATCTCGGAACTCCGCGAGGAGCTGGACCGGACCCGCGTCGAGATGGAGCAGGCGCAGCGCGCCTACGACTACAACCGGGCAGCCGAGCTCCAGTACGGCAAGCTGAAGGACCTCGACCAGAAGATCCGTGAGGAGGAGCAGAAGCTCG
>JBQCJS010000103.1:0-2824 GCA_051952485.1 Thermomicrobiales bacterium
ACGTCGATTGCCATCGCCGGGGCGCCTGCGCACGCAGCCGCGGTCGCCAGATCGCCGCCGACCCTGCAAAGAGGAACGCGAACCGACCGGTGGGGCATCTCGCGTGGACACCGGGCGCGGCAGGACAGGTGATACACCAATTGGCGTAATGGATAGTGAAATATTGCACAGGTGCACGATGTTCCCATAGAATCACTCCCGAACGTGACCGGCGACGCTGGTTGCGCCTCGCCATCGTGGGCGAGGCTCACTGCAGGAACGTCGTCGACCGGCTGCTTGCGGCGTGACCGAACGGTTGTGGGGCCAGGAGGAACATCATCATGCCACGGTTGCTGCGGCCAGCGATGGCCGTCTTGTTATGCGCGCTCCTGCTCGCCAGCAGTTGGACCACTGCCCTGATCCTGGCGCAGGATGCCTCGCCCGAGCCGGAGACACCGGTCGAAACGCCCGTCGAGACCGAGGCGCCGATCGAGACCGAGATTCCCGTCGAGACGGCCGAACGGGTCGAGACGGAGACGGTGCTCCCGGCGACCGAGGAGGTCACGTCCACCGCGACGGAGCCGATCCTCCGCGCGGCCGCATCCCTGCCCAATGCCGTGACCTCGATCACGGTCGCCCCGACGACCATCACGAACACGGCCTGCCCGTCCGGGAGTTCCCCGTCACCCGACCTCGTGACGGTCACCATCCTGTTCACGGTCCCCGCGGACGCGGTCGCAGGCGACACCTTCGTGGTCAACCTTCCCCCCGAACTCCAGATCGGCTACGACTTCTTCGGCCTGACCGTGCCGAAGACCGATCCTGTCCAGTACATGGGAACGGTGGAGGTCAACAACAACGTCGCCACGTTCACCCTGAACGACTATGTGAACACCCACGATGACATCACCGGCTCCGCGTACTTCTATTCCGGGCGCTGCTGGACCAGCAGCCTCGGCAACGGACCCGTTCCCCTCGAGTTCTCCGGCGATGTCCCGGCCGGCTCGGTGACCCAGACCGTCACCATCGACGTGCCGACTCCCACCCCGACCAACACCTCCACGGCCACGCTGGTGCCGACCGCGACCCGCACGCCCACCATTGCCAACACGGCGACCGCCACCCGCACCGCCACCGCGACGCGGACGGCAACCCCGACACGCACCCCAACCGCCACCTGGGACCCCGGGGTGCCGACCTACACGCCGACGGCCACCTTCACGCCGACCGCGACCCGGACCGTGACTCCCACCCGGACGCCGACCCTCTCGCCGACGATCACGAATACCCCGACCATCACCTCAACCCCCACCCAGACCTCCACGGCGACGGCAACCGCGACCGTCACGCCCACCGCCACGCCGGACCGGAGTTCGTCCAAGAGCGGGGTCTTCACGCGGCAGGATCAGGGCAAGAGCAACAAGAGCCGCGCGCTGGAATGGACGATCGTGGGGCCGCAGGGGCCGTTCACCTCGATCACCTTCACCGACCCGGCGCCGGTCAGTCCGAGCCCTCCCGGGAATGCGGCCTGGGAGTTCGATTGCTCCAACTCGCCATCGGCCTCGGTCGTCACGTCGCCAGCCGGTGCGACGGTGAACTGCACCGCGGGCCAGGTGACGGTCACCTTCACCAACGTGCCGTATGGGGTGCGACCGACGGTAACGATGTACGCCAATGTCCTCACGTCCTTCACCGGGCCGCTGCTGACGTTCAGCAACCAGGCGCAGTGGGTGGGGGACCAGGGCGCTGAGGGGACATCGAGCACCGGCTATCTCGTGCAGACGCAGGGTGGCGGCGGTGGCGGTGGCGGCAATACGCCGACCCCGAGCCCGACCAACAGTCCGACAGCGACGGCCACCAGCACGGCCACAGCCACCGCCACGGCAACCGCCACCGCGACGGAGGTCCCGCCGACGGCCACGGCCACGGCGACAGCCACATCCACCAGTACTCCCACCGATGTGCCGACGGAGACGCCAACCGCCACGGCAACGTCTACAGCCACGGCTACGGCAACCGCCACCGCGACGGAGACCCCGACCGAGACCCCTACGGAAACGCCTACCGCCACCGCCACGGCGACCGCCACGGAGGTGCCCCCGACCGAGACGCCAACGGCCACGGCCACAGAGACGGCCACTGCCACCGCTACCGAGACAGAGGTGCCCCCGACTCCGACCGAGACGGCCACAGAGACGCCGACGGAGACGGCTACCGCCACGGCTACTGCCGTTCCCCCGACGGCAACATCGACCGCGACGGAGGTTCCTTCGACCGAGACTCCCACGGCGACCGCGACGGCCACCGAGGCACCGCCCACGGAAACCCCGACGGCAACATCGACCGCGACTGCCGTCCCGCCGACCGAGACGCCGACCGAGGGGCCGGCGACCGCGACATCGACGGCAACGGAGCTCCCGTCCACGGAGACCCCGACCGCGACTGCCACGGACGCGCCGGCGACCGAGACCCCCACGGCCACCGCGACATCCACGGTGACAGAGGAACCCTCGACCGCGACACCGACAGGGACCGCGCCTGCGACCGAAACCCCGACGGCCACGGCCTCTCCAACCGAGGTGCCCGCCACGGTGACACCGACCGCCACGCAAACGCCCGCGACCGGTCCCACGGCGACCGCGGTGCCGACCCGGACGGTGACCCCGGACCCGGGCGAGCCGACGCCAACGCCGGACCCGGGCAAGCCGACGCATACGCCCGCCGCACCCACCGCAACGCCGGTCAGGACCGTCGTCGTGAGTGAGCTGCCGAGCACCGGGCAAGGCGGTCCTGGCGCGGGAGGCATGGGCGGGAATGCGCTGCTCGCCGCGTTCGCCGCACTCAG
>JBQCJS010000104.1:0-3323 GCA_051952485.1 Thermomicrobiales bacterium
GCGGCGCTGGATGGGGTCCATCGGCGAGAACTCGCCGTCCGGGCCGTTCGACCAGGCGGGCTGGCCGGTGCTCGTTTCCCGCGTGGAGAAGCCGGACGCCGTGAGGGCGGCGGTGACGCCCTCCGGATCGAAGCCGCCCCGGAAGGCCATCACGGCTCCGGAGGCGAGCCCGACCTGCAGGGCCTGGTGGGTCGCCAGCGGGTGGAAGCCGATCGCGGCGAGGAACTCCTCGTCGGCGGTGTAGAGGAATGCGCCGACCTGGCCGAGCGGCAGCATCGACGTTGCATTGCTGTACGCCCGGAACTGCTCGGTGGTGCCGTCCCATTCGGTGAACGGGGGGATGCCGAGCGCGGCGTACTGGGCCTGCAGATCCGCGAAGGTGAAGGGGATCGGCGGGTCGTCGAGCGTGACGAGATTGCCCGGCAGGCGCTGGAGGATGTCGGTCAGGATCTCCAGGGAAGGGTCGGGCTTCTCGCGCAGGAGGGATCGGGTCGTGGCGGGGCCGGCGGCGACTGGCGTACCGGCGGACGCGGGGACGAGGAGCGTGGCGGCGGCAGTGGCTGCGGCGACGCCTCCGAGCAGGGCGCGGCGGGTGATGGGATGCAAGGGAGGGATGGGCATGATCGGGCGGTCTCCGGGTTGGCCGTCGTGGCGCGGCGCGTGGCCGTGAATGGTCCCGGAGGGAAGACGCCACGGGCGGGCGTCGCGTTCCCGTCCACGGGGAAGCCGGGACCGCCTGCTGGCGATCCCGGCTCCTGTCGTCACCCCGATGATGATCCTGGCGAGGTCAGGCGAGGGAGCCTGGCTTCGGCAGGTACTTGGAGATGATGGCGTCCGCCGCCCAGAAGGCGAGGGCGCCGACGGTGCCGGTCGGGTTGTAGCCGCCGTGCTGCGGGAAGTTGGACGCGCCGACCACGAAGAGGTTTTCCACATCCCACG
The DNA here is from genome assembly GCA_051952485.1 of Thermomicrobiales bacterium. GTDB lineage: Bacteria > Chloroflexota > Chloroflexia > Thermomicrobiales > UBA6265 > JASGDN01. The sequence goes on from JBQCJS010000104.1 coordinate 940, forward strand.
ACTGGCAGTAGGTGTTGACGACCGAATTGGAGGGGTCGCTGCCCATCACCGTGCCACCCTGGACGTGGGTGCTCTGGTAGGGAACGATGTTGTAGGTGGTGATGTTGCCGTTGATGGCGGACTGGGTGCCGCCAAGCTGCTTCGCGATGTTCGGGAAGACGTTCTCGTTCGCCCACTGCACCATCTTGCGTTCGTTGTCGGTGAAATCGAACGTGATGCGCAGGAGGGGATCGCCGAACTGGTCCTTGTATGTGGGATCGAGGTCGACGTGGTTCTGGCGGTAGGCGGGCGATTCGCCCTGCATGCCGAAGGAGACCGAGCGGTTGTACCACTTGGCGACCGCGGCCTTCCATTCGCTGCCCCAGGTGGGCGTCTTCGGGGGGAGCGGCCCGTTGTTGAGGATCGGGCGGGCGCCGATGACGTTGCAGGTGATGTTGCCGCCGCCGAAGAAGCCCAGTCCGGTGTGGTCGAAGTTGTCGGAATTGAATTCGTCGATCGACATGCCGCTGGAACCGCTGCCCATGAAGCGGTTCATGATCTTGTCCTCGAACCAGACGGTGCCGCCGGCGCCACCCACCTGGTAGGTGTAGTTGCGGCCGACCGTGCCCTTGCCGGTCTTCGGGTCGTAGATCTCGCCGATGCCGCTGAGCATCAGCTGCCGGTTGTTCTCCAGCGTGAAGGCGCCGAGCACGATCAGGTCGGCGGGCTGCTCCACCTCGAGGCCGTTGGCATCGAAATACGTGACGGAGCTGGCCTTGCCGTCCTTGTGGTTAATGCGATAGACGGTCGAGAACTGGCGGATCTCCAGGTTGCCGCTGGCGAGGGCGTAGGGGACGGTCATCAGGATCGGGCTGGCCTTGGCGCCGGTGTGGCAGCCGAAGCGCTCGCAGAAGCCGCAGTAGTTGCACGGCCCGAGTTTCTGGCCGTAGGGGTTGGTATAGGCGCCGGTGCTGTTGCCGTTCGGCTGCGGGAAGGGCTTGTAGCCGAGTTCCTTGGCGGCGTCGGCGAAGAGCGACGAGCCGTAGGGGATCTTGCCGGGCGCCTGCGGGTATTCCTTGGAGCGCGGCCCCTCGAAGGGGTTGCCGCCCGCCTGGATCTCGTTGTTCAGGTTGCCCGCCTTGCCGCTGATGCCGAAGGTCTCGTCGAACTTCGTGTAGAACGGCTCGAGCTGGGCGTAGGTCATCGGCCAGTCCTGGATGGTGGTGTCCTCCGGCAGGAAGTTCTTGCCGTAGCGTTCCTCCAGGTGCGTGCGGTACTCGAAGAAGTAGTCCAGGAAGCGCCAGAGCTGGCCGTTCCAGTGGACCATCGCGCCACCGACGCCGTTGCCGGGCAGGAAGGAGCCGTACTCGCGCATCGGGGCGGCGACCTGGTCGGCGTTGTTGCGGAAGGAGACGGTGTTCTTGGAGAGGTCCATGAAGAGACCGCTCTGGACCGAATACCGCCACTCGTCGAAGTGGTCCTGGATGAAATCGGGAAAGGTGTCCCGGTAGGGGCCGCGTTCGAGCGCGACCGTCTTGAGCTTGGTGTTCTTGGCAAGTTCGGCGGCGATGACGGAGCCGACGAGGCCGAAGCCGATGAAGACGACATCGGTATGCGGAAGCTTGGTTGCCATGGTCAGGACTCCCCGCCGACTTGCTGCTGGTACTGCCCGAGCGAGATGTAGTCGCCCTGGAACGGCTTGTTGTAGTTCTCGATCTGGTCGGCCCAGCTGAGGTGGGCGCCGGGGAAGCCGATCAGCTTCCAGCCGACCATGTCCCGGTTGCCGCCGTGGACGGGATCGGCGAAGAAGCCGGCCATGCAGTAGGCGAGCAGGAGCGAGAAGAACGACTGGGCGGTGATGCCGAGCTGGCCGCCGGTGGCCATCGGGGTCATCGGCGAGCTGTCGATGGAGATGGAGCCGAAGGCATCCACCTCGCCGCCGCTCATGTCGGTGAGGATCTGGTCCTGCTGCTCGGCGGTGAGGGAGGCGAAGCCGGTGCCGTTGTATTTCGACTTGGCGTAGGCATCCATGCTGAGGAGACCGATGCGGAAGCGATCGCGCAGCATCATGGCCGACTGGTCGCCCTGGGTGGCCTCGCCGGCGACGAAGGGGCCCCGGTCGTAGCGGGGGCCACGGAAGGCCTTGCGGGAATCCATCTCGCGGTCGATGAAGTAGACGACGCCGGCTTCCTCGGCACCGGGGCCACTGTCATCGGTGGGGATGAGGCGGCTGCAGGCGGCGCGGAGGATGGAGATCTGGTAGGGCACGAAGGAGGAGAACCCGGTGTTGGTGTTGGCGTGCTGCGGGTTCATGTCCATGTCGCCCATGCCCGCCATGGGGCTGGCTTCGGGCGATGCCTCCGGCGACGCTCCCGGGGACGCTTCCGGCGTCGACTCCTGGCCGA
>JBQCJS010000105.1:0-11898 GCA_051952485.1 Thermomicrobiales bacterium
CGGCTGACGGCGCGTCGTGGCCAATCGGGAGGCACACGCGTCGGTCGCCAACGTCACGCAGGCGTGGCCGCGGGAGGAACGCCGGTTCGTGCGACCCGCTAGCCGATGGTCGCGGAGGCCCGCCGGACGGGCGTTCCGTCCACCTGGAGCTCGATGGCGTAGCGCCCGCTGGCAAGCGACCCGTCGTTCGCGGAGATGCGTTCGGAAAGGCGAAGGGCCGATGTGCCGGGCCAGGTCTCCTCACGCGAGACCAGCTCCTCGCCATCCAGCGACCAGACGGCTCGCCAGGTGGAGCCCGAAGGAATCCCGACCACATCGGCGCTGGCCTCCAGGGTCGGAATGCCGGCATCGAACGTCTGGGCCGGATCGATCGGACGCTTGTCGTCATCGACCGCGATCGAGAAGGCGATCGGGCCGATGAAGGCGCCACGTTCGCCCTCGCCACGCTCGACCTTGCTGCCGGATGCGCCGTCGAATGCGGCCAGGGCGCCATTGCCCGCCACGATAAGGGACTCCTTCGTGATGGCGACCGGCGTCGTCACGCCGTCGAGCGCGGCACGCCAGAGCGCCTCCCCGGTATCGAGGCTGAATGCGTGGAGTCCGGTTTCGAAGGCGAGCCCCGTTGCCCCGACGTAGACGGTATCACCCGCGACGACGGGCGGGGCCCAGGCGCCCGGCGAGGCGACATCCCAGACAGGATCGCCGTTGCTGCGATCCAGCGCGATCAGGTGGCCGTCGAAGGTCTGGACCACGACGACGTGCCCGGTGACGGCCGGGGACGTCCACATGGCGCCGGTCCTGGTGGCCCACTGGACGTCGCCGGTCTCGGCGTCGATGGCATGGAGCATCCCGGCGTTGCCGCCGACATAGACCGTTCCATCAGCGACGGCCGGCGTGAAGAAGCCGGGCTCCTTCGAGGTGACCTTCCATCGCTCGGTCCCGTCCTTCGCATCGATCGCGAAGAGGCCGCTGTCGAGATTCCCTGTCGAGGTGGCGCTGCCGAAGAGGACGACCCCGTCCGCATAGGCGGGAGACGGGCCGAGCGTATAGGTGGCGCCCGGACCCGCGGAGAACGTCCAGCGGACCGAGCCATCGGCGATGTCGATGGCGGAGAGGGTGTCGCTGTCGTCCCCGATATAGAGCAGGTCGTCGATCACGAGCGGGCTGCTGGTCGTGCCCGCTTCGAGGGTCGATTGCCAGACGTTCTCCTTGCGCTGGATGTCGATCGCGACGATCTCCCCCGCGAGTCCGCAGACGTAGATGACACCATCGGCGATCGCCGGCGCGGAGGCGAAGGGCTGGAAATCGAGCTCGTGCGTCCAGAGCAGGCTGGCATCGTCCACGGCCATCGCCAGCAGCGTCGCCCCGCCCAGCACGCCGACGGTGACATAGATGATGTCGTCGGCCACGACGGGTGCGGCAACCTGTCCCGGGCCGGGGGGTGTCCAGCACCAGCGCATGGTCGGGTTGCCGGTGGGACCGGCCGACGATGCGAACCCGGTGCGGGCGGGATCACCGCTTGCGACCGGCCAGTCGCCGGCGGTCGCGCGACGGGACAACGGGCGACGGCTGCTGGCCAGGGTTTCCCCCGGCGAGAAGGTGCTTCCCAGCAGGAGGGTGGCTCCGGTGGCACGAAGCAGGTGGCGGCGATGGAGCGGATAGCCGAGCAGGCAGGCAGGGGTGGTCATGGGGTCATCCAGCAATGATGTGAGGCGGAAGGGAAGTCCATTGACCAATTGACGCCACGGGGAACCGGAAGGTTCCCGGCTGGCCGGGACGCGAAAGGGCCGGATGGAAGACTCCATCCGGCCCTTTCGTACTCGTGGCCTGTCTGGCGAGCCGGATGCCTACCGGCCTCGTCCCATGGCCGTCACCGGAACCTGCTCGGGCACATCCAGCGGCTTGCGGCGGCGCGTTGGCTTCTTGGGAGCCTTGGCGGGCTGCTCGCGGGAGTCCGTCTCCGGGGCTTCCTGGGCCTTGCCGATCGCCCCCGGGGTCGAGGCGGTGCCGGCGCGGTCGCCGCCGACGAAGGCGATCTCCAGCACCTGGTCGAGGTGGTCGACCGGGATCAGCTCCAGGTCGTTCCGCACGATCGACGGCAGTTCGGAGAGGTCCTTCGCGTTCTTGCGCGGCAGGATGAAGGTCTTGATCCCGCCCCGGTGCGCCGCCAGCGTCTTCTCGCGCAGGCCGCCGATGGGGAGCACCTTGCCCCGCAGCGTGATCTCGCCGGTCATCGCCACGTCCTTGCGCACCTTCTGCCCCGTCATCGCCGAGATGAGCGCGGTGGCCATCGTGATGCCGGCGGATGGTCCGTCCTTCGGGATCGCGCCTGCCGGGATGTGGACGTGGATGTTGTGCTTGTCGAAGAAGCCGTCGTCGATGCCGAGCTGCTTCGAGCGGGAGCGGGCGTAGGAGAGGGCGGCCCGCGCCGACTCCTGCATCACGTCGCCGAGCTTGCCCGTGAGGAGGAGGTCGCCCTTGCCCTCCATCACCGTGACCTCGATCGAAAGGAGGTCGCCGCCGACGCTCGTCACCGCCGCGCCGGTCGCGACACCGACCTCGTCCTGCTCCTCGGCGAGGCCGAAGTCGTAGCGCGGGACACCCAGATAGGTCTCCACATCGGGGCCGTCGATCGCGACGGATGCCGGCGGGTTCGCCCCGGCGAAGCGCCGCGCGACCTTCCGGGTCAGGGAGCCGATCTCGCGCTCCAGGTTGCGGACGCCGGATTCCTCGGTGAACTCGCGGATGACGGTGCGGATCGCGTCGTCGGACAGCGAGAGCTGCTCCGGCGTGAGACCATGCGACTCCAGCGCCTTCGGCAGCAGGTAGTTCCTGGCGATCGCCAGCTTCTCGATCTCGGTGTAGCCGGAGACCTCGATGATCTCCATGCGGTCGCGCAGCGGCGCGGGGATCGGATCGAGCATGTTGGCGGTGGTGATGAAGATCACCTTCGAGAGGTCGAAGGGCACTTCCAGGTAATGATCGGAGAAAGTGGTGTTCTGCTCCGGGTCCAGCACCTCCAGCAACGCCGAGGACGGGTCGCCCCGGAAGGTATCGGAGCCGAGCTTGTCCACCTCGTCCAGCACCAGCACCGGGTTGTTGCTCTTGGCGTCGCGCATCGCCTTGATCACGCGGCCCGGCATCGCCCCGACGTAGGTGCGGCGATGGCCGCGAATCTCGGCCTCGTCGCGCACGCCGCCGAGCGACATGCGGACGTACTTGCGGTCCATCGCGCGGGCGATCGACTTGCCGAGGCTCGTCTTGCCGACGCCCGGAGGGCCGACGAAGCAGAGGATCGGGGCGCGCAGCTTGTCGCCCGCCAGCTTGCGGACGGCGATGAACTCGAGGATGCGGTCCTTCACCTTCTCGAGGCCGTAGTGATCCTCGTCCAGGATGCGCTGCGCCTCGTCGAGGTCCAGCGCATCCTCCGTGGAGGTGGACCACGGAAGCTCGACCAGCCATTCGAGGTAGGTGCGGATGACGCCGATCTCCGGGGAGAAGGGGTGCTGCTGCTCCAGGCGCTCGACCTGGGCCAGCGCCTTCGCCTTCACCTCCTCGGGCATCCCGGCGGCGTCGATCTTCTCGCGGATCTCGTTGGCCAGCGCCTCCTCGGCGGACCCCTCGCCGAGTTCCTTCTGGATGGCGCGCAACTGCTCGCGCAGGAAGTACTCCCGCTGCTGGCGATCCATCCCGGCCTGGGCCTCGTTCTGGATCTCGTTGCGGAGATGGAGGACGTTCAGGCGCTTCTGGATCAGGATGCTGAGCTGGCGCAGGCGCTCGATGGGATCGAGCGTTTCCAGGAGCATCTGGCGCTGGTCGGAGGTGAATTCCGGGGAGAAGGCGATGAGGTCGGCGAGCCAGCCGGGCTCATCGACGCTGCGCACCATCGTCAGCACTTCCTCGGGCACGTTCGGGAGCATGGCCATGTAGCTCTCGACCTGCTCGAGGACCGTCTCCATCGCGGCCTCGGTCTTCGCGGGGTCGCCCGGGATCTCCTCGACGCGCCGGACGCGCGCCGCGACGTAGGGCTGCTCCTGGATCAGGTCCTCCACCCGGCCGCGGGCGATGCCCTGCAGGATGATGTGATCCTGGCCGCCGGGGCGGGAGATGTACTGGCCGATCTCGGCGATCACGCCCACGTCACAGAGTTCGTAGTGCTCCTCGGGATAGACCGAACTCTCCCCCTCGACATAATCGGCGTACTGGTCGGAATCCTGGTCGGCCTCCGGCTGGATGCTTCCGGGCTCCTCGATCGAAACGGAGTCGCTGCCATCGAAGTCGATGACGGACATCAGGTCGAGCAGGTCCGGTTCCGGACGCGGGCCGGTGCCATCGGTGTCGACGACGCGCCGCTCGGTGAGGACCAGCACGAGGCGCGGGTCCATCCGCATGGCGCGATCGACCGCCAGCGCGGTCTCGTCGTCCTCGATCGGGAAGGGGATCGACATGTGCGGCAGGAGGATCGTCTCGTCGGTGACGACGACGGGCATCGCGAGGAACGTGTCGTTGGTGCGGCGGCGTCCACGCCCGCCCTTGCCCCGCCTGGGGGGGGACGGGGCGGCATCCGCCTCGGAGGCGGCAGCCTCGGTGCTTTCGGCGGCGGTGACTCGCTTGCGGCGGGGTCGCTTGGGGGCGGGATCGGTCGCGGGCGCGGCCTCGTCGGTCATGGGTGTGTCGGCGACGTTCTCGTCCTGGGGTTCGTCGGTCGCCGGAGTGTGCTTGTTCGCGGAATCGCGAGAAGCCATGGTGCGTCTATCTCGACTTTCATCTGATGATCGTGGCCGCGCTCCCCAGTCGTCGCGAGTGCGACCTTGGAGAGCTGCGTTGCCGTCGCGCAGGAACGGGACAGGAGCGGGATGCAACAACCGGTTCGCCGGAACCCTGGGTCCGGCGGGAAGAACCTGCCCTGAACGACGATCGGACGACTGCCGCCTCCTGGTGCTCGGTCTCGCGAGACGTGGATGACGTACGGTTCGTCCGATTCCGCATCATTATAGGCGGTCTGTCGAGCGGAGGCGCCTCGCCGTTCGGGTCGGTGGGGCAATCGGCCGCGGGATGTGGCGAGGAGATCGGGGGTGCGGACATGGGTGTCGCCATCGCCCTCCGGACGAACCGCGTCCCGATCGTACAGCCGGAGCGGGGAACTCCACGGCGATTCGCGCAGCTGGATGCCGCCCCGGCCACCGGCATGCCTCGGCGTCCGCGTCTCCCTCCGGTCCAGGCGCGTTTACCCGGGTTGGCCGCTGCCGGGAACCGGAGGCACACGGGATCGCACCTGCGGTAGAGTTGCGTGCAATCGATTCCACGACGGAAACGCACGGAAGGGACCTTCGCCATGCCGAACCTCAAGCCGGACCGGTCCGAGCCGAACGAACCGCATGCGCTCGACGCAGGGGTCGACCGGAGGGCGCTCTTCCGGCTCTCGGCGGCGGGCGCCGCGTCCCTCGGCATGGTCTCCCCGTTCGCGGCGGGCGCGCGATCCGCCACGCCGGAGGCATCCCCCGCCGCCTCTCCGCTGGCATCCCCCGGGGCGCTTCCCGATCTCCCCGTCGAGCAGGTGGCGATCCTCACCGGCGACGATCCGGCGGCGGCCAACCAGACCGGCGAGCGGTGGGAGGTGTTCGGGACCGATCTCGGCAGCAGCTTCCGGTACAAGGACCGGACCTACCTGGTCTTCGGCGATACCTTCGGGGAGTACAAGCGCGACTGGCGCAGCAACGTGCTGGGGATCTCCACGGACGACGATCCGTCCGATGGCGTCACCATCGACCGCATGATCGAGGACGCGCCGGGTCACGCGAAGGAGATCCTCGCGTCGCGGAAGGTCGACTTCGAGGAGATGACCGTCATCCCGACCTACGGCGTGGCGGTGGGCGACCGGCTCATCCTCCACTACATGTCGGTCTCCCACTGGGGCGAGCCGGGACACTGGGACCTCGGCGCGGCGGGGTTCGCGTACTCCGATGACGAGGGCCAGACCTGGACGAAGGACCCGGAGGCGATCCTGCCGGGCGCTACGAACTGGGGCCAGGTCGCGATCGAGGAGCACGACGGGCTCCTGTACCTGTTCGGCATTCCCGGCGGACGCTATGGCGACCTGAAGATCGCGCGCGTGGCGCCGGCCGATCTGCTGCGCCTGGACGCCTGGACCTACTGGGATGGCGCGGACTGGAGTGCGGAGGCGGACGCGGCGTCGGTGATCGTGCCGGGTCCGGTGGGGGAGCTTTCTGTCCGCTGGAACGCCCACTATGGACGGTGGCTGATGATGTACCTGGTCGACAACGAGGGGATCATCGTGGTGCGCACCGGCGAGGAGTTGACGGGGCCGTGGAGCGAGGCGCGGGTGGTGGTGCGGGCGACCGACTATCCGGCCCTCTACGCGCCGTTCCTGTATCCGACCTGGAACGATGGCCCGGACATCTGGTTCAACATGTCCATGTTCGGGCCCTACAATGTCTTCCTGATGCGGACGTCGCTGGACCGGGACTGACGTTTCCTCGACGGAACCGCGGGATGAGCGGCATCCGGTAACACGGGCAGCCCCCGGACTGCTGCCCGCGTCGTCGAGGCAGCGCCGATGCGCTCCGATCGCGTGCATGGATCATGCGTATCCCGGACGGCGGCGGTGTGCCCCGATGGTCGAACGAACAGGGACAGCGTGACGATTCAGGTGGAGAACAGGGACCGGCCGCAGGAGGCGGCGGACGACCGGCTGGACGCCCACCTCCGGCTCTGGCTCGGTGATGTGCCGGAAGGCGGCGACGTGCGGCTCGTCGTGCACCCGGGGCGGGATGAACCGGGATGGGATGGCACGGTCCGCCCGATCCAGGGAGTGATCGGGCCGCGCGGCGGCGTGCTCTCGGTGTCGCCGCGCCTGGCCGGGGCCTTCGACGAGATCGACCCGGCCGATGTCTTCGCAGCGGCCGCCGAGCCGGACGGATCACGTCTCCTCACAGACCTGCTCGGGATGGAGGTCGCCTATGGGATGCCAGTCTTCCGGTGGGCGGAGTCGGCGGTGACGCTCCCCGAGGTCGGGACCTGGGTGCCGGCGGATCACGCCCATATCCCCGCCTGGCTGCGTCCGTTCAACGGCGGCGTGCTTGTCGCATTCGACCGGAGCGGTCGCGCGATGGCTGGCGTGGGCCTGAAGCGGCACAACGCCCTTGCCCGCGAGATCGCGGTCGGAACCGACATGGGGTACCGGGGACGCGGGCTGGCCACGAAGCTGGTGGCCCAGGCGGCCCGGGCGATCCTGGACGCCGGCGAGGTGCCGATCTACCAGCATGGCGACGACAACGCGGCCTCCGCCCGGGTGGCCGAGGCAACCGGATTTCCGGATCGCGGCTGGCGAATGCTGGAGATCCATCCCGATCGGAGCGGTGCGATCCGGGGCTGACGCCGTCAGTTGCGGGAGTCAATCCAGGGGAAGACGTACCGCCAGTAGATCCAGGCGTTCAACGCGATCACCCCCACGATCACCACGACCGGCAACCAGCGCAGCCAGCGCCGGGGCACCCAGCCCTGCAATCCCGTCATCAGGAGGATCGCGGCGGGGATCACCGCCGGAAACGCGTAGCGCGCCTGGGTGCCTTGGAACTGGACGCCGAACTGGAGCAGCGCGGCGTAGGAGACGACGACCATCGCGCCCATCGCGGCGAGGCCAACCACCTGCCGCCGGTCCACGCCGTCCAGCGCGAACCGTTGCGCCCAGCGGGTCGTTCGCCAGCCCTCGGTGCGGCCCGTCGGCGAGGTGCCGAGGTAGACCCGTAGGGTGTAGAGCGAGAGACCCGCGATTCCGGCGATGAAGAGCGCCGCGAGCAGTGTCTTCAGCCCGTCCGACAGCGGGATGAGGTGCCAGCCGAAGCCCCCGAAGGTCTGCTCCAGGATGCGCCAGAAGAAGTCCCGGTCGGTGAGCTGGGAGAGGATCGTCGGCGATGGCTCGTTCTCGTAGTTCCACCACTGGAGCCGCCGGATGCGATCGAGCGCGTTGAAATCGCCGTACATCCGCCACATGTAGGCGTACCACGGCCAGCAGGTGAGCGCGGCGACGCCCGCGGCGATCGCGCCGTGGGTCATCCAGCCGTGCCGGCCGCGCCAGGCGCGCCAGCCACAGGTGAGGATCATGCCCACGCCGATGACGGGGGTGACGGTGATCGCCGTCGTCTTCGTGAGCAGCGCCAGCCCGAGGACGAAGCCGATCAGGATGCTGGTCCAGATCCGGAAACCGCGCCGGATGCCGATCGCCACCAGCCAGATCACCGTGCTGGTGAGGGCGATCGCCATGATGTCGTTGTTCAGCATCGCGGCCTCGTAGGAGACCTGCGGCTGGAAGGCGACGATGGCGGGGACGGTCAGGGCGAGGAAGCGCGCGGCGTCGCCCCGACCGGGCACGAGCTGGCGCACGATGAGGTAGGCGAGGAGGACGGTCGCCATGCCGAAGGGGATCGCGGCGCGACGGAACCACGGCAGCTGATCCTCCGGCCAGTGGGTGTCGGTGGCCCAGAAGATCGGGACCATCAGCAGGTAGTAGAGCGGTGGATGATTGGCGGTATAGATCCAGCCGGCCGGCATGATGATCCCGGTCTGCGCATCGACGTGGAGGTAGCACGAATCCGGGCACTGGTTGTCGCCGCAACCGCTCCAGTCCTGGGTGGAGTAGCGGCAATAGCCCCAGAAATAGGGCGAGATGCGGTCGAAGTCGTCGGGATCGGCGACGGTTCCGGGCGCGGCCCACATGTCGGGATCGGGGATGATCGGCACCCGGCCCTCGGTGACGAGGGTAGAGATGTAGGCGTAATGGGCGACCTCGTCGTGCCCGCTGAACGGCGGGTGGAGATCGACCAGCCAGAGCCCCTTGACCAGGTAGATCGCGAGCAGGATCGCGAGGACGATCCGCTCCGGCGTCAGCATTGCCCGGAGTCGATTGGCTGCCGGCGGGTGTGGCCGGGGCGCTGGCGCGGGGTGAGGGATCGGCGGTGAGGACGTCATGCCTTGGCGAGGAGCCCCTGTGCTGAAGGCCGAAGCGGGCATCCCGCCTGTGTGGGGAAGTGTACGCGGCGGCTGGCCTGCTGGCCGGCGGGGCATGGCGCGACGCATCGGCAGGAGATGGGGTGCGCCGCATCGCTCGTTGGGCGACAGGACGTCCGCTCCAGATGTTCCATTATGCGGAAATGGTGATATACTGGATACAGCATAGATATCTGGCGACTGCACCGGGATCGCACGGGAATGCAGGGGTCGGGTGCCGGTCCAGCGGTTTCTGGAGTGCTTACCCTGATCGGAGGCTCACCGTGCCACTGCTCATCTTCGTTGCCGCGTTCGTCCTGCTCGCCCTCGCGTCGCAGCTGTGGGGTGCCGACTCCCGCAACACGCACGCCGTCCTTTCCTAGATCCCTGTTCGCCGTCGCCATCGGTCTAGACGGAGAAGTGATCCATCTGTCCCGCTATGGCCTCGGCTATCAACTCGAACCCGGCGCTCAGGCGGCCACAAGGGCCGCATCTACGGACAGTGTTTGCGAAGACTTGGCTGTAGTCTCGATGTCTGGATAGTGAACGACCCTGGCGATCCGATCGCCAGGGTCGTTCTGCGTCTACGGAAGCGGCTGGTCAGTCCCAGGGGACGGCGAGGCCAAGCCGTTCGAGTTTCGGCGTCAGTTCCCGGCCCTCACGGCCCGGCTTCGCGATGCCGTCCTTCTCAACCAGGAGGCCGCTCGCCAGCGCGGCGGCGATGGCGCCAGCCCGGTCTCCGGCGGTCAGGGCCCGGACGATCGTCAGTTCTGCCTCCGTGAGGGCGACGCCCTGCGTCTCGTAGTCGAGGAAGGCCTCCCAGGCGGTCGGCACCCACTTCGCGACGATCTCCTCGCCGATGGTGCGCGCGTACTCCCGGATCTCGTACTGGGCGTGGGCATCCATGCGCAGGCCGAGGAAGTGCATGAGGTTGTGGAGGTTCGTCTTCCAGTAGGCTTCGGTGTAGGTGCTCAGCGGGAGGTCCTTGCGGGCCTGCTCGCGGGCGACCCCCGCATCGAGCCGCTCCTCGTACACGGTGCGGGCGAGGGTGAGCAACTCGTTCTCGCGCTGGGTGAGGCGTTCCCCGATGACGGAATCGATCGATCCCTCGCTGCCCTGCCGGTTCGACGCCGACTGCGCGCGCCAGGCATCGACCGGCGTCTCCTGCGCGGCGTCGATCGCGACGGAGTACCGCGTCGAGTATTCGTTGACGCTGGCGGTCCGATGCCGGACCCACTGCCGCCAGGTGTCCATCGGTACGCGGACATGCAGCTTGATGTCGCACATCTCGAACGGCGTCGTGTGGCGGTGGCGCATGAGGTAGCGGATGAGGCCGCGATCCTCGCGCACCTTCTTGGTGCCCGCGCCGTAGGAGACGCGGGCCGCCTGCACGATGGACGGATCGCCGCCCATGTAATCGACGACGCGGACGAATCCGTCGTCGAGGACGCGGAAGGGCTTGCCGAGGATGGCGTCCAGCTCGGGGACGCGGACGCGCTCGTAAGGAACGAAGGACTCGTCGTTGATCATCGTGTCTGCTAGCTTCTCTGGTGCGATGGCCATGATGTCACCTCGCGAACGGTCGCCGCTGGCGGCCCTGAACGGTGCTCGCGGGGCATTTGCGGGAATGCGTCCGACGAACCTGTGAACCCTTGCCTGGTTGACACAGGATGTGTACGTACACTCTAGCACATGCAGTGCCTTGCAAGGCACTGGTGGAGGATCGAACGTGGAGAATCGCGCAGTGCTTTCCCGTTCCGCGCCACCGCCCGACGCGGCGATCCGTTACGGCGACGACCCCGATCAGGTCGCCGATCTCTGGCTCTCTCCGCGGGCCACGGATGCGGTGGTGATCCTGTGGCACGGCGGCTTCTGGCGCTCGGCGTTCGATCGGGCGCACATCCGGCCGATGGCGAGCGAGCTCCGGGACGCGGGATTCTCGGTCGTGACCCCCGAATACGGGCGGACGGACGATTCCCGGACCGGCTGGCCAGCCACCTTCGAGGATGTCGCGCGGGCGAGTGATCTGCTCCCCGATCTTCTCGTCGCGGAGGGCATCACGGCGGACCGGATCGTCCACGCCGGGCACTCGGCGGGTGGGCACCTGGCGGTGTGGGCCGCGCGGCGGCATCGCCTGCCGTCCGGATCGCCCTGGCGGCGGGACGCGGATGCGCGGATTGCGGGGGTCCTGGCGCTCGCGCCGGTCCTCGACCTCGGGGAGGCCCATCGGCTCGACCTCGACGGCGGGGCAGTGGCGGCGTTGCTCGGCGGCGGCCCGGAGGACTACCCGGATCGGTACGCGACGGCCGACCCGATGCGCTTCGGTGGGAACCAGCCCGCCATCCATATCCTGCATGGGGATGCCGATGGCCGTGTCCCGGCGGCGCTGTCCCGGGTGTATGCGGCGCACGGGTTCGGAACGCTGGAGGAGCTTCCGGGTGCGGACCACTTCGCCGTGATCGACCCGGAATCCGCCGTGTGGCCGCGCGTGGTGCGCGGCGTGCGTGCGCTGGCCGAACCTGACGCCCGCGACGAACCGGAAGGACGCCACCGATGACCGCCCAGCCGACGCCCAACCTGAACCAGCTCGACGTGATCGTGTCCGATGTCCCCGGGGCGACGGCGTTCCTTGCCGCCGTCCTCGGGGTGGCCCCGGCGTATGCCGAAGAGCGGTTCGCGGAGTTCCGCCTCGGGATGACCACGCTGATGCTCTCGCCGGACGCGCTGGTGCCGATGGGGAATGCCGCCGGGGTGATCCTGCATCTCGAAGTGGCGGATGTGGATGCGGCGCTGGATCGGGCGCGGGCGGCGGGGGTGACGGTCCTGCGTGAGACCGGGCCGACGGACTGGGGATGGGAATCCGCAATGGTCGCCGGCGCGGAGGGGATCGTG
>JBQCJS010000106.1:0-2886 GCA_051952485.1 Thermomicrobiales bacterium
GACCCGGATACGCAGAAGACGATCACGACGGTGATCGTCAGCGCTGGCGGCCTGCTCGTCTTCGGGCCGCTGCTGATGATCCTCTTCCGGCAGAAGTATCCGCGCTGGTGGTTCGACTGGAACCTGGAGCTGCAGCGCTTCATGAACCGGGTCGGCATCTACGGCGCCCTGATGGACGATACCTACCCGTCGACGGACGAGGAGCAGTCCGTCCACCTGGACTGGGACTACCCGGATGTCCCGCGCGAGCTGACGCGCTGGATGCCGCTGGTGAAGTGGCTGCTGGCGATTCCGCACTACATCGTGCTCTTCTTCCTCTACATTGGCGTCTTCTTCGCGGTGATCGTCGCGTGGTTCGCGATCCTGTTCACGGGGCGCTATCCGCGCGGCATCTTCCACTTCGTGGAAGGCGTATACCGGTGGCACAACCGGGTGGTCGGCTACGCGGTGACGCTGATCACGGACAAGTACCCGCCATTCAGCCTGAGCTAGGCCGACGTTCGACGCGACGAGAAGGGGCTGGGACAGGGACGTCCCGGCCCCTCGCATTCAGGGGAGCGCACGATCATGTGGTGGCAGGATCTGTTCTGGGGTATCTGGAACGGGCTGACGGCGTGGGTGGTGTTGATCGTCCAGATCTTCGGCGGCTGGAAGCAGTATCCCTTCTTCGATGTCACGAAGATGGGCACCTGGTACAACCTCGGCTTCCTGATCGGCGCCGGTTCGCCGTTCCTGGGCACCCTCCGCAAGAAGGACTGACCGACGGGCCGGCCCATCACCACCCGTCGCGGCGTCAACCCTTCACAGGCACGCGCTCCACCGCATCGTGCCGGAGCATGGCGTGGACGCCGCGCACGCCGTTCACGATCTGCGTCACCCGCAGGTCGACCACGGCACTGGCGAGCGATAGCGCGACCTTGCGCTCGATCCCGAATTCCCGCTGCATCAGGTCCAGCATCGCGTTGAGGGCGATCAGGGCCGCCTCGTCCAGGTCCGGATCGAACCCCATCGCGATCCAGGCCTCCGGCGTCCAGGCCAGCGGGGTCGCGATCGGGAGGTCGTCGCGCAGGAAGAACGTGAGCGTTCCGGACTGGATCGGGCACTCGATCGCCGTCGTGGAAACCTCGCCATCGCCCTGCCGCGCGTGCCCGTCGCCCACCGAGAAGAGACCGCCCGGCACCGCGATCGGCAGGAAGAGCGTCGTCCCGGCGACGAGTTCCCGGCAATCGATGTTGCCGCCCGTCGGGCGCGGCGGCGAGGTGGGGTGCAGGCCCGGCAGGTCGGGCGGCATTCCCATCACCCCGAAGAAGGGCGCGATCCGCACGCGATGGCCGAACGAGCTCGTCGCCGTGCCAGCCGCCGGGTCGATGGCCCAGGTGACGCGCAAGGTCTCGCCGTCGAGGCCCAGCCGGTCGTTGATCCCGTTGGCGCGGACACTCCCGAAGTTCCAGCCGTAGTCGCCGGTGACGATCTCCCCGATGCGCACCTCCAGCACCATGCCCGGTTCCGCGCCGTCGATCCGGATCGGCCCGCAGAGGGCATGACCGGTGTCCCGTTGGGGATCGCGGTCCGTGTAGAGGTTCCGGTCCGGGTCGCCCGGCAGGCCAAGGTCCTCGAAACCGCGCACGGTCCACTGCGCATCGAGCGTGCGCACGATCACGGTGTCGCCCGGCTGGACGGTCAGGACCGGCGCGAACTCCGGGGAGAAGGTTCCGTGCAGGGTCTCGCGGGAGGGTTCGAGCCGATGAACCGACATGGCGTCCTCCGTATCATGCGTGGCTCGACGGCGCGACCCCCGCCGTGCCGCGCCACCGCCGCCAGAGTGCTTCCAGGAATTGCGCCGCCACCCCGATCGCGAGCGGCAGCCAGAGACCGAGGATGCGGGAGATCAGCGTCGCGCTGACGGCCATCGTCGCAGGGACACCGAGTCGTTGCAACGTGATGGCCGTCCCGACCTCGACGATGCCGAGGCCCTGGAAGAGCGGCGCGATGCCATAGAGGATCGCCCCCACCACGTAGGCGGTGATCGGCTCGACCAGCCCGCCATCCCACCCGACGGCGCGCAACGACGCCCAGAGCGTGAGGATGCCGCTCATCCGGAAGAGGATCAGGATGCCGAGCGGCGGCACCATGCGGACCAGCGAGAGTTCGTGCTGGCGCAGCTGGACGAGGATGCGCAGGAGCTTGCGCGGCGTGTAGCGGAACATCCAGATCGGCAACGGCCGGCCCTGGATCACCCACGCGATGATCGTGAACATCACCACCACGGTTCCGAGGATCGCTGTCGCCCCGAGCATCATGATCAGGGTCGGACGTTTCACGAAGAGCGCGGGCAGGAGGATCAGGAGGAACGCGAGATGCCCGGTGGCGCTCTTGATGAAGGTGGCGAGCAGGGAATCCTGCGGCGGGATGCCGCGCTGGCGCAGCCGGTGGACGAAGACCACGACGGAGGTCGGGCCGCCCATCGGCGTCAGCCCGCTGACCACCGCCCGCTGGAGATGCAGGCTCACCAGCAAGGGCAGTCCCACCCGGTAGCCGAGCTGGGCCAGCACGAGGCCGTAAACCGCCGCCATCGAGATGAAGCTGAAGACCTCCAGGAAGAGGATGCCCCCGATCCAGCGCGGGTTCGCGCTCCGGATCAGGTTCCACGTTTCCACCAGCTCGTCACGCTGCTGGGTGACGACGTAGATCACGGCCACCACGATCAGCGCCAGCCAGAGGATCGTCCCGTAGCGGCGCAGGAAGGTGATCGCGGGTTCCAGCCGGGTCCGCAACCTCACCCAGCGGGACGGCTGCGGCGTCTCGTGGGACGCCGGGCGCGTGGCGGAGAGCGAACGTGGAGGGGTGGAGGGCGTCGTCACGCGGGAACCTCGGCCGTTGCGATGG
>JBQCJS010000107.1:0-3488 GCA_051952485.1 Thermomicrobiales bacterium
CTCCCAGCGGCTCTACATCTCGTGGCTGACGGGGGAGGAGGGCAAGGCGAAACCGCCCCAGCCCAGCACCTTCCTCTACGAGGCCAGGCTGCTCGAGGGGCCGCCCCCCCAGCGCGATGCCGCCCAACCCCAACCCCTGGTCAGGGCGTGGGAACAGCGCCGGGAGTCCCGGGCCACTGCCAGAACGTCTTCATCCGCAGCGGGCAGCCGGGGCAAGGCCCCCACGACGAAGTCCTCCACGCGACGAACGGGCCCGACCGGAGCAACGCCCGCCCGCGCGGGGAGCAACGCGCCATCGCGCGGGCGATCCGGCGCCTCGTCCTCCCGCGCGGCATCGGCGACCACTCCCGGTCCAGCGGTGGCCGGCCACGACGTCGGCACTGCGGAGGCCCTGCCGCCACTCGATATCGCGATGCCGGAGAAGGGGCAGCGCCGGATGGACTTCCGGCGCGATGGCGATATCCGCCGATTCGTCCAGGAGCTGACCGATCCCTCGGCGGCAATCCGCCTGGAGAAGGTCTCCATCGCCAGCGACGCCGGGGAGGAGACGTTCCCGCTCCAGCTCGCGCTGCTGCTGAACGGCATCCCCTACACCATCGCGGCGGAGGACCGCCTGCTGGCCTCGCCCCACCTGGCGGCGGTCTACCGCACGCTGACGAACGCGGAACCCGCGTTCCAGCAGCGCATCGAGCAGCGCATCGAGCAGCGCGTCGGGCAGCGCGTCGGGCAGCGCATCGAGCAGAAACCAGTCGCGCCGAGCGCACCATCGCGCTCACCGTACAAGGGGCTGGCGATCCGGTTGCTGGTGCGGGTGGCGCGCGAGTTCGGCATCTCCTCGCGGGAGGGGACCGACCGCCTGCACGACGCGATCGAGCACGCGATCCGCACCGCCGCCGACCAGGACCCGCGCGGCATCCGCTTCGTCCGCCGTGCGACGCCGCTGGCGAAACCCTGATCCCCGCCCATCCGTTCGCCAGGACGCCCCGATGCGCCGTGTGGTGCATCGGGGCGTGCGTCGTTCGGGGTGGTCGGATCGATCGCGCCGAACGGCTAGACGCGGTCGGCGGGCCCGGACGGCGAGGGGAGTTGCGGATCGGGGTCCGCTTCGGCGTCCTCCGAGACGAGGGGATCGAGCGCTTCGTTCTTGAGGGCGGCATCGGTCGCGATCTGCCCGGCGTCCTCGGGATCGCCATCGGCGGGGGCCGGTTCGTCGGCGTCTTCCGGCGCGTTCATCGCGGGGAGAGGGCTGGGCGTGCGCAGGGTGTGGGGCGTATCGATCCCCTCGTCCAGGGCCTCGTCGTGACCGGCGCGGGCGGCATCTCGCGTGTTCCGGGGATCGGATTCGGGGGCGGACATGGGAACCTCCTGATCGGGGGACGCGGGGGTGGCA
Source organism: Thermomicrobiales bacterium (assembly GCA_051952485.1). Lineage (GTDB taxonomy): Bacteria > Chloroflexota > Chloroflexia > Thermomicrobiales > UBA6265 > JASGDN01. The sequence goes on from JBQCJS010000107.1 coordinate 1,391, forward strand.
TCGGTGGCGATGGGATTGGCGGGGATCTCCTCCGCGTCGTCGGCGCCGAACCCGGCGGTGGACGTCGCGGTCTCGAGCAGGGCGTCGTCCCGCGTGCGGAGGGTCTCCGCCGGATCGACCGTCGCGGTGCCGGCGGCGGCATCGGTGTAGGTGCCGGCCTGGTCGTCCGTGAAGATGCCGATGAGCGGGGCGGTGGGTTCGACCGGGGGCTCGCCGGTAACGACCTGGGCCGGGGGCGCGGCAGCGGGGGTGATGGGGAGGGCCTGCGCCTCCCCGGACGCGGTCTCGGGGGTGAGCGGTTCGTCCCAGCCCTGGGAGAGGGCGATGTCCTTGGTGACGTTGAGGTAGACGGCATCGGGGCAGACGTTCTCGATGGCGGTGGCGGGAATGGCGTATTCCTTGGGGAAGAGGAAACCCTTCTTGACGAGGAGGTAGCCGCCGGTGGCGTTCTCGACCTCACCGATCTTCTCGCCGTCGAAGGTGATGACGGGCGTACCCTCGCGGACGGTCCAGTCCGTGGCGGCGGCGGACGCGGTGGCGTGGTCCCGATCGTTCTCGTGAATATCGCTCATGGGCTGCTCCGGGGATACATGATAGCCAGTGGTTGTGGTCGTGGTTGCGGTCGTGGACGTGGTTGTAGGTGTGGCTGCGGTTTCGTAGTGCATGAACGTGGCGCAAGGCCGGTGCCGCGAGTATGCGCCGAATTGCGATGAACGCGGTGATGGCACGAATTCCGGAAGCGCCCCGACGGGACGGGGGTTTCCCGGTGCGGGATGCGCGCGACATTGCGGAGCGGGATGCGATGAATCCGGGGTTGGGTCGGTTTCCACACGACATGCGCACGGCTCATCCGCGAAGAACCGGCGTGGGCGTGAAATCGCATCCGCCTATTGACCTATTGCCGCGATCACCCTTAGAATCTCGCCAGGGATCGCGAACATATGTACGAATGCCGAAGCTCGTGGAGTCTCGGCGGCGAGGGTACGCGGATGGTCGAACTGCCGTCACGTCCGGTTGCGCATACGCCTCCCACCCCTGACGGGGAATGGCATTACCTCGACGATCATTCGCTGACCGTCTCACGATGTGCCGGTACGTATGCCGATGCATTCGGTGCCCGCTGGCTGGGGGAGGTCGCCGGACTGCTCCACGATGCAGGCAAGGCAAGCGGGGCCTTCCAGGCGTACCTGATCGCCAACGCCAACGACCCGAGGGGCAAGCATGGAAGCGTCGACCACAAGTCGTGTGGCGCAGTCCGAAGCGGAACATATACGGCGGATCGTCTCTATCAGGTTCTGCTCGGTCATCATGGGGGCCTGCCGAATATCGCTGACTCCAGTCTGAGGATCAAGGCCTGTCAGCAGAACGAGCTGCCCGCGATCGATGCCACATGGGAGACCTTCGTCACCCAACCGCGCATCGCGGCTCGGCTCGCGGAACTGACGGCACCGGGAGCCAGAAGCGCACCGTCCTGGCTGACGAAGCATGCCGACCCCAAGACGACCGAGTTCTTCCTGCGGATGCTCTTCTCCTGCCTCGTCGATGCCGATCATCTCGACACCGAGGCGCATCGCGATCCGGACAGCGCCACCCGACGGGATGTCTCCCTGCCCACCGTCGCCGATCTCTGGGCACGATTCCAGGAGGACCAGGCCCGTTTCGCGCCCGATCTCACGACCCCGCTTTCGGAGGTCAACCAGGTTCGCCGCGAGGTCTACGATTCCTGCCTGGAACGAGCCGAAGAGGAACCCGGCTTCTTCCGGCTCACCGTGCCGACCGGGGGCGGCTAGACGCGCTCCGGCCTCGCCTTCGCCCTGAAACACGCCGTGACGCATGACCTCTCCCGCGTGATCGTGGCGGTGCCGTTCATCACGATCACCGACCAGACCGCGACGGTCTATCGCGAGGCGCTGGACCTCCCGTACGCCGTGCTGGAGCATCACAGCGGCATCGAGCCACCCGAACGCAACCCGGACGGCAGCGAGGACCCGGACGAGATGTGGCGAACGCTCGCCAGCCAGAACTGGGACGCTCCACTGATCGTGACCACGACGGTGCAGCTCTTCGAAAGCCTCTTCCAGAACCGGACGACGGCCTG
>JBQCJS010000108.1:0-2281 GCA_051952485.1 Thermomicrobiales bacterium
CGCCTTCCGGGCGGTGGCGGAAGGGGCCGGACTGGAGATCCTGGCTGAGCCGCCCATCCACAATCGGCCGCGCTTCAGCCTGCGGGACCCATTCCAGAACCGGTTCGAGGTGACGCAGATCACTGGCCGGTACGACGAGATCGACTGAGCGAACCACTGGGCCCCGATCACGCCGGGAATTGGACACGTCCTGCATAATTCCATGCAGGACGTGTCTCGTTTGTTCGTGTACCTCACCACAAAGGACTCTGCATGGCCGCTGCTGCCCCCAAGATCACCTATACCGCGACGCCCGACCAGATCGCGGCGATGCACGAGAGCATCGATACCGAGCTGGATGCGGCGGAGAAGACGTTCAACACCCAGTACCCGATGATCATCAACGGCGAGGACCGCACCAGCGACAAGGTCTTCGAGGTGGTCGCGCCGGCCGATGTGAACCTCGTGCTCGGGTTCTTCCCGAAGGGCACGCAGGCCGATGTCGATGAGGCGGTCGCGGCGGCGAAGGCCTACTACCCGACCTGGTCGAAGAAGCCGTGGCAGGAGCGGGTCGCGATCATCCGCAAGGCGGCAGAGGTCGTGCGCGAGCGCAAGTTCCGCCTGACCGCGGTCATGATCCGCGAGTGCGGCAAGTCCCGCACGGAGGCGATCGGCGAGGTCGAGGAGGTCGCGGACCTGTTCGAGGAGTATGCGAACCAGCTGGAGGCGGCCGACGGATACACGCTGAAGATGGACTCGCTCGACCCGCGCGAGCAGAACGTCTCCGTGCTCAAGCCGTTCGGCGTGTGGGCGATCCTCTCGCCGTTCAACTTCCCGACGGCGCTGGCGGGCGGCCCAATCTCGGCAGCCCTGCTGGCCGGGAACACGGTCGTCTTCAAGCCGGCAAGTGCGACGGCGATCTCGGGCTACGAACTGGTGCGCGCGATGCACGATGCCGGCGTCCCGGTCGAGGCGCTGCAGTTCGTCACCGGCGGTGGCGGTGAGGTCGGTGACTACCTGGTGCACCACAAGGACATCGGGGGCGTCGTCTGCACCGGATCGAAGGAAGTCGGCATGGAGGTCTACACGACCTTCGCCAAGGACTACCCGAAGCCGGTAATCACCGAGATGGGCGGCAAGAACCCGGCGATCGTGACGAAGCACGCCGACCTGAAGAAGGCGATCGAGGGGGTGGCGCGGTCGGCGTTCGGCTTCTCGGGCCAGAAGTGTTCGGCCTGCTCCCGCGTCTACGTGGCGCGTGAGGTCTACGACGAGTTCATCGATGGCCTGGTGAAGCGGGCGGGCTCGATGGTGATCGGCGATCCCACCGACAAGGAGGTCTTCGTCGGTCCGGTGATCGACGAGTCGGCGGTGGCGCGGTTCGAGGAAGCGGCGGCGCTGGCGGCGAAGGACGGACACATCCGGTTCGGTGGCAACCGCATCGCGGATGGCGACCTCGCAAGGGGCACGTTCGTGGCGCCGACGATCGTGGACGGGCTGCCGCTCGACCACGAGCTGTTCAAGCGCGAACTGTTCCTGCCGTTCGTGGTGGTCGGCGCCGTCGATTCGCTGGAGCAGGCGCTGCAGGAGGCGAACGACACGGAATACGGCCTCACCGCCGGCGTCTTCACCGAGGACGAGGACGAGATCGAGCAGTTCTTCGATACGATCGAGGCCGGCGTGGTCTACGCGAACCGCGCGGGTGGCGCGACGACCGGTGCGTGGCCGAGCTGCCAGCCGTTCTGCGGCTGGAAGGGCAGCGGCTCCTCCGGGAAGGGCGCCCTCGGGCATCGCTACGTGCCGCTCTTCCTGCGCGAGCAGGGTCGCTGCGTGGTGGTCGAGGGGTAGGCTCAATCATCATCGGCGTTGCACGAAACGGGAGGGCTTTCATGGCCCTCCCGTTCGTGTGCCTGGTCTTTTTAGGTCAACCTGAGTGGACTGTCCAGACTAACCTGGCATTGCGCTGAGATCTCGGCGAACCACAAGGGTTCGCCCTACGTACGACCGGATCGCTCGGCAGTCCGTCCGTTTGTGGGGGCCGCCTTCATGGCGGCCCAACTAGGCATGCACAGGACAAGTTAGGCGAGTCGGTCCACTGAGCGGAGCGATACATGAGTGGAGCCGGCATTCCGGATGGAGCGGAGTCGAGGGATCGCGAGGCGTGGCGAATGCTATCTGATCCCTCGACTCCGCTTCGTCGCTCATGCGGTGATTTCCTGTGCACCACTCCGCTCGGGATGACACGTTCCCGCGCCTCCGTGGCCGAACGCAGGGCACCGCGGATCTCATCCTGAGTGGACCA
>JBQCJS010000109.1:0-4008 GCA_051952485.1 Thermomicrobiales bacterium
GTGGCGCAGGGCGCGCAGCTCTTCAAGGCGACCGTGCGCGAGAACATCGTCTACGGGCGGCGTGACGCGACGGAGGAGGAGATCGTCGCGGCGGCGAAGGCCGCGCAGGCCGACGAGTTCATCCGCCGCCTGCCGCAGGGCTACGACACGGAGCTTGGCGACAACGGGGCGGGTATCAGCGGCGGCCAGCGGCAACGCCTGGCGATCGCGCGGGCCTTCCTGAAGCGGGCGCCGATCCTGCTCCTCGACGAGGCGACGAGCGCGCTGGACAACACGAACGAGGCGCTGGTGCAGGATGCGCTCGACCGGCTGATGGCCGGCACGACGACGCTGGTGATTGCCCATCGGCTCTCGACCATCGAGCGGGCGGACCGGATCGTGGTGCTGAACGAGGGGCGGGTGATCGAGGAAGGGACGCATGCCGACCTGCTGGCGCTGGACGGCTTCTACGCGAAGCTCCACGCCCGCACCATCGAAGCGGCGGAGCGGGGGCAGGCCGAACCGGAGCCGATCGCTATGATCGGGCTCTCGTGATCGTTGGGTCCAGAATCAGGCGAAGCCCTTCCCGACGCATGAACTCGTACGCCCCAATGGTTGATACGCCAACCTCGAGACAGGCATCTGGCAACATCACGCGCCGACGCGACGCGGGATTGGAGAGCTCGTGGGTGACCACGATGAACCCGACAGCCCGCGCCTGCGCCGCGAGGAGATAATCGGCCGACGCGAGGAAATCGGCAGTCGCAGCCTGAGTGAAGCGGACAGCGGGTGAGCTGGCCCACGAGCTCAGCATTGCCAGAACTGGGAATGCGCGCTGATCCGGCGAGAGAAAGAACGAATCGGGCAGCGATCGCGTCCAGTCCGTCAGCGCATCATTCCCTCGCAGCAGCTCGTCACGGACCGCCGCGATCGAGAAGACCGATCCCTGCTGGTGGCGCAGCACGAGCCATTCCCAGAAACCGGGGCAGATATCGAAACCGAAATGCCTGTTCTTCGCCTCGATGAAGACGTTGGCGTCCAACAAGTACATGTCAGACCAGCCCGAGCTCGTGGCTCAGGCCATCAAAGGCCTTCTGGCTCCGGAATCCGAGGAGCCTGAAGGCATCGCGGTAGAGCGTTCGCCCCTCAAGCGTGCTGGCGATGACCGCCCGAGCGAATGGACGGCTGACCCGAACCGGCGTGGTCCTGTAGAAATCACCCCCACTGGCCGGCCGATGCTGCTCAGCCTCACGGAAGGTCGCGAGGGTATCGGCGCATGCATCCCAGGAGATGAGGTTCGTATCACGCAGGCGCCGGAGGATGACCTCTGGGCTTACCTTGAATTCCCGGGCGAGACGACGGGCCTCGCTGGCGAGCTCGCAGCCGCGCGCGAACTCCTTCACCAGCGATCCGGCAGGAATGAGGAACTCCGCGGCGACCGCGTTGACCCAGACTTCCAGCACCGAGGCTCCCTCGCCAGATACCGCATCCCCCTGATCCGCGCCCCCCGTGAGCGCCGACCCCCCGAGCCAGACATGCACCAGTTCATGCACCAGCGTGAAGTTCTGCGCGTTCTTCGCATCGGCGCCATTGACGAAGACGACTGGCGCGTAGGGATCGGCGAGGGCAAACCCACGGAACTCGGACGGATCGAGTGGCCGATGCGTGTTGGCCCCAACGACACCGGAGATCATGACCAGAATGCCACTGGCCTCGGCGTTCCGGACGAGGAGCCGCAGGGCGTCTTCCCGCGTCTTTGCCTCGGCGCGCGCGTCGACATCGAAGCCGAGCGTTGCCAGCATACGATCCGCCGCGAGCCTGGGTGGCATCGTCATCTCCAGCGAGCCCACGAATGGGAGGGGTTCGGCCCCTTGGTCGAGAAGATAGGAGCGATACCACTCCTGACGATCCATGCAGAGCGAGATCGTGTCGAGCAGGTTTGGGCTGGGATCGGTGAGGGCAAGGCTGCCCACCGTCCGCATGTCGGGGATCGGGAGCGGGATATCCGGCGGGGCGGGAAGGAAGAAATAGCCGAGTGGTGTGTAGGTGGCCTTTGCGAAGTCCTCTAGCTGCCGGAAGGTAGGCAACACCGTCCCCGCCTCCCATTCAGGAAGCTTTGGAAAGCTGCTCTGGATCGTGTCGCCTTTTCCCGATCGCTCGCGTGCCCATGCGAGCATCGCAGGTGCGACCTCCACACGGGCCGTCATCGCATCGCTCCTCAACCGGATCGTGTCCTGACTCGACTCTATCACGCACGGACCGTGCAGACACCCTGCGCAATCGCTATTCAGGCAACCTCGCCTGGCGCGGCGGAGAGCGCGTCGTAGACCCAGCGGGAGACCCGCGCCATCCGGTCGACGACCTCCGGGATGTCCTCCTGGCCCCGGCTCATGAAGGCGATCGCATAGTGCGCCTTCGGGGAGGTCACGATCCCCACATCGTTCTTCACCCCGCGCAGCGATCCCGTCTTGTGCGCGGCCTCGATCCCCTGGTCGGTCGGGAGGCGCCCCTGGATGATCGTCGTGAAGTTCTGGTGCTTCATGATCTTCAGCATCGCATCGCGGCTCTCCGCATCGAGGCCGGACCCGGCGTCGATCAACGTCAGCAGGCGGATCATGTCGGTGGGCGTGCTCGTGTCGTTGCGGGCATCGAAGGCCATCGCGGGGTTGTCCGCCGAGGGCTTGTAATCCTTCAGGTAGGCCCGGAGAAACTCGTAATCCGTCGCCGGGTCCGCCGGATCGACCTCCGCGAGGGCCGAGAAGAGCTCGTGGATGGTGAAGGGGAGCGAGGTGTTCGCCATCCCGGTCGCGGCGAGGGTCGCGTTCACCGTCTCCTTGCCGAGCCGGTTCCAGATGATGTCGGTCGCCCAGTTGTCGGAGACGATGATCATCAGCTCGGCGCAATCACGCAGCGTCGGCTGCAACCCCTCGTCCATGTGCTGCAACACGCCGGAGCCGGGCACGCGATCCGCATGCTTCAGCGTGATGCGCTCGGAGAGGTCGACCTTGCCCGCGTCGGCCTGCTGGAAGAGCGTGTAGAGCAGCGGCACCTTCAGCGTGGACGCGGTCGGGAAGATCTCCTCCGCGTGATAGGTGAAGTCCGTGCCAGTGGTGAAATCGTGAACGGCGATCCCGACCAGTCCGGAGAGGTCGCCGAAGTAGGCGTCCAGCGCGCCGGCGAACGCCTCCTGCGTGAGCGGCACCGGTGGTGTCGGGAGGGAAGGGATCGTCTGGGTGGTGAGGGTGTCGGCCATGAAGGGGCTCCGTGATGAGGTACGCGCGTGACGATGTCCGGCGCATGATCGCGAGAATGGCGCATCCGGGCAAGTGGATGGGGTTGGGGAGAGGGATCGGGTCATCCGGCTCGACAGCGGATTCGGGTGGCGGGCACAATGCGGAGGCATCGATCCGGAACCGCCATGACAAGCAGGGAAGTGCGCCATGTCCCCCGACCAGTCCCCATCGCCGTCCGCCCGCACGGAGCGGCGCGAGCAGCAGCGCGAGCAGCGGATCGCCGCGCAGCAGGAGCGCACCACGACGGACCAGATGCAGAAGCTCTCGCTGATCTTCAGCCTGATGATCGGGGTAGCCTGCGTGCTGGCGCTCTGGGCGGGGCGGGAGCGAATGATCCTGCTGGTGATTCCGCTGGCGATCATGGCGTCGGTCGGTGCGATCGTGCTGACGAACCCCGCCTTTCCGCGCCGCCGCTGGCTGCTGATCCTGGCGATGCCGATCCTGTTCTGGACCCTCGGCCTCGTTCTGAACACGTAACAGGTACCCACCATGACCGACGACGATACGCCGCTCGATCCCGAAGCCCTGCGCGCGATGTGGGATGTTGCCGATCCTGCCGGGACGGCCGTGCGGTTCGCCGCGGCCCAGCACGGGCTCGATCCCAGCTCGCTCCGGGCATGGGAACTGGCCACCCAGCAGGCCCGGGCGCTTGGCCTCGCGGGCCGCTTCGCCGAGGGCCATGCGCTGCTCGACGACCTCCAGCGGGCCGGCGCCGATGCCCATCCGGTCGTGCGGG
>JBQCJS010000110.1:0-2027 GCA_051952485.1 Thermomicrobiales bacterium
CGATCGCCCGCGCCGCGAGGGGGATATCCGCCGTCAGCACGAGGTCGCCGGGCACGATGTGCTCGGCGATCCAGTCGTCCGCCGCGTCCGGCGTGCCGGGGACGACGTGCAGCCGGGCATCCAGGTCCGTTTGCGGCGGGATGGCGATCGGCCCGTTCGCCACCACCTTCAGGGGCACGCGATAGCGCGCCGCCACCCGGAAGACATACTCCTTCACCGGGCAGGCATCGGCATCGAGGTAGATCGTTCCCGTCGCCGGTCGCGTGTCCTGCATGTTTCCGTCAGCCTGCCCCACCTGATCGTCCTCCCTGTATCGGCAATCCTGTCGGGTTCACGATACGGCAGACGGTCCGGCGGTGACACCCGCCAGGAACCACAACCACGGCCACAGATCACCTACCACGGTCGGAGGGAAGGCGGCAAACCACAAGGGTTTGCCCTACGTACGACCGAATCGCCTGGCAGTCCGACCGTTTGTGGTGGTCGCCAGGAAGGGGGCCCGACCAGGCAGGAACATGCCAGGGAAAGCAAGACGGTGTACTCAGGAATCGGCGGCCTCCCGGGCGATCGCCTCGTCCATCGCGACGAGGTCCGGCGGCAGGGGTTCGCTCCACACCCGCTCGATCACCGGGATCGCCGCCGTGATCGGCAGCGCGAGCAGGGTTCCCAGGATGCCAAGGAGCTGGCCACCGACGAGGATGCCGAGCAGGATGCTGATCGAGGAGACCTGCAGCGAGTTCCCGAAGACCCGCGGCACCAGCAGGTAGTTCTCGATCTGCTGGTAGATGATGTAGGCCACCAGCACGATGATCGCCGTCTCCCACGAGACCGTGGCAGCCAGGATCAGCGCCGGCACGGTCGCCACCGGCACCCCGACGATCGGCACGGCATCGAGGATCGCCGCCAGCACCGCGAGCAGGATCGGTTGCGGCACGCCCAGCACCGTCATCAGCGCGAAGACGAAGATGCCGAAGAGGAGCGAGGTGATGATCTGGCCGCGCAGGTAGCCGCTCACCACCTGGAGGATGTCCGGGAAGGCGCGTCGCATCCGGTAGCGCAGGGTCGGCGCGATGTAGCGCGAGAGATAGTGCCAGCTGCGCTCCCCCTCCAGCAGCAGGTAGATCGTCAGGATCAGCACGAAGAGCGTGTTCGTGATGCCCCCGGCGATGCCGGTGCTGAAGGAGAGCAGGCTGTGCCACGGCAACGATGCGCCGCTGATCTGGGGCGGGTTGTCGCGCAGCTCCTGCACGCGCTGGTCGATGGTCGGATAGCGGTCGAGGATGCGCTGGAAGCGGTCGGCATAGTCCCCGAAGTTGTCGATCAGGTTCTGGACCTGCTCGATCAGGGGCGGCACGATCAGCGCGAAGACGCCGACGATCGCCCCGACGACCAGCAGCATGACGGTCGCCACCGAGGCCACGTAGGGCACGCCGTGCGTGGTGAGCTTCAGCACCAGCGGCAGCAGCGCCATCGCCAGGAAGAGCGCCACGAAGACGAGCAGGAAGATCTCCCAGACCTGCAACAGCACCCAGATCGCGAAGATCGCGAGCACCACGCGCAGGATGGTGCGCCAGGGGATTTCCAGCCGGGTGACGATCTTCTGGGAGGCGGGTGTCGGGTCCGGCCGGCCCACGATCGGCGTAACGGTGGGAAGCTCCTCGTCGTCGGCATCGGTCGCAGCGGCGCGGGCGACCTCCGCCGCCAGTTCGTCGGTTTCGTCTTTGGACGGGCCGTCCCGGTCCAGGTCTTCTCGCATGAAGGCACCGTCCTCGCGATCTCCGTCCCGGGGCAGGGGCAGTGGCCGCAGTGTGGATGACATCGGCACGCGGCCCGGATCACGGCCACCACCTGAGGGCAGACCCGTCGCGTGAGACGTTTCCACGCAAGAACGTCGCCCACTCCAACCGGGTGCGTGCCGACGCGCTGCCGACGCCGGCAGCGTGGTGTCCGTACAATGCATGCACCAGGGCTATCGCCCGGGCGATGCAACCGCGCCCGATCACCCCTCTGGAGACCTCTTCCTCATG
>JBQCJS010000111.1:0-3505 GCA_051952485.1 Thermomicrobiales bacterium
CGTGAGGAGCGGCGATTCCGGGACGAAGCCGACGCCGTCGAAGGTCCCGATCTCGTAGCTCCCGTCACCGCGTACGAGGACCCACCGCGTGTCGTTCTCATTCTCGACAGGCAGCTCGAAGAAATCCGGGCACTCGAATCCCGGACCGAGGTCGCCCACCGGTTCCCAATGCAGCAGGTCCTTCGACACCAGCAACTCGTATCGTCGCTCGGCATACAGCACCATGCACCAGCGATCGCGCCGGTGGTCGCGCAGCACCATGGGGTCGCGCTCGCCGCGGCGCATGATCGGGTTCCCGGCCCAGGCCTGCCAGGTTCGGCCGCGATCGAGGCTGTAGTGAATCCCCTGCGTGAGGTTGTCGGTCCGGGACCAGAACGCCACCATCGGGTCGGGACCCCCGACCTCGCCGAGCCCGGATGTATTGCCGGCATCGACGACGCAGCTGCCGGACTGCACGCCTTCGCCAAGCTCATCCTCCCAGAACGCGGGGGGCAGTTCCGTCCAGTGCACGAGGTCGGTGCTCACCGCATGGAGCCAGCACTTGTTCCACCGTTGCAGGAACAGGTGATATTCCCCGTCGATGACCACGAGCCCGTTGATATCGTTCAGCCACCCTTCCTGGCGCTCCACCGGGTCGGGGCGATCCATCGTCCACTGCCGGGCGGTGAAGTGGTAAGCCGGACGCAGCGGTTCGCTGTAGAGCGGCCATGCCGGTGCGGTGATCGGGGTATCGGTGAAGGCAACATCCCCAACCTCGATCCAGCCAGCAGCGTCGGCGAGGTCGCGCACGTCGAGTCGCACGTCCTTGCCGATCCACGGCCGGAGGTCGAACGACGCGGCGCGTGGCTGCTCGTGGCCGCGCCCGGTATCCGAACGCACCACCTCGCCGTCCACGACGACGTCCAGGCAGGTATGCCGTTCGAAGTCGGAACCTGCGATGGCGTAGGCGAGGTATGGATGCGAGACGCGAAGCACTCGAGACCGGGCAACACCACGCGCCCCTGCCGGATTGCGGGCACTGGTGACACCCCGGCCATCCTCCGTGTACGAGAACACCGCATCCAGGGACTCCCACAGGTCTGGCCCGCAGGTGTCAGCGTCTGGCTGCGCCAACGAGGTCGGTTTCTCCGAGGGATCGATGGTCACAAGGGCTCTCCACGGTGAGGGGCGCGACGCATGGCTGGGAACCGATCGTGTGGCCGGCCCGCACGACCGCCGGACTGGAATGGAGAACGGTCCAGAGCGGACGCTTCCGCACCGACCCGACGGGTGATCGTCCCGGCATGCTAGCAGTCACGACCACCCCTGTGAACCGTCCTCGCGGCTCGCCTGGGTCCTATCGTTCCCGCCATGAATGGACTGCCAACCCCGAAAGCTGGTCCAACATGACGACGGCGCCCCGCCCTATGGGCCCCCTCCCCGATCGCACAGAGAACCCGACTGGGACGTGCCGCGACCCAGAAGATTTCCCGGAACGCACACCGTGGCGGATTCCCGATCACCGGACCCTACCCCCGTCACCGTCTCGACCAAGGTCGACCGCGACGGCCGGGTACCGGACTCGGCGCGCGGGGATATCAGCGCTGGCGGACAGGATCACCTGACATGACGGCCATGGAGACAACTCAAGTCGATCAGGCGTGGGTGCTCCGCCCGTACGGAATCTTCTCCCCGGCCTCCACCGCCACCGGCAGCCGGTTCTCCGCGGGTGGCAACGGGCAGGTGGCGAGGTCGGTGTAGGCGCACGGCAGGTTGGTCGCCCGGTTGAAGTCGACCACCAGTGTGCCGTCCTCGGCCGGGAGGCCCAGGTGCAGGCTGCGATTGGCCGGCCATGTCGTGGCGCCGGAGGTCTCGTCGGTGAACAGGACGTTGTATCCGGTTCCCTGCCCGCTGCCGAAGACGGTGAGGGCCATCGGCTGCCCCGCGATCTCGAATTCGACCCGCCCGGGCGCCTCGTAGACATGGTTGATGCCCTCGACCGCGCTGCCGACCTCGGTGGCGCGGGGCGTGGCGAATGGCACGAATCGTCCCGTCACCGCCCATTCCGGCCGTGGTTCATAGGCGGGCGTCCCACGATATGCGGTGACCAGGGGTGCATCGGGGTGGCGGGGTCGGAGGATGTCGAACCCGCCGCGGTGGGCGAGCTCCAGCACGACCTCCTTGTCACCGTCCTGCCAGCGGGCATTGACACCACCTCGTTCGGCGATCGAACCGAAGTCATGGCTTCCCGAAACCGGCTGGTCGTCCACGAGGATCGTCTCACCCTCCGCGAGGGTGACGTGGACGCCGGCCGCATCGCTGCTCCACGCGCCGGGGGCATCCGGAAAGCGCTGCGGGGTCTCGGTGAGCCAGTTCATGCTCGTGACGGCGAGAAAGCCATGCTGGTCGCCGATCCGGGCTTCATGCTGGGCATGCCAGTCTCGCCACTCCTGGGTGAATTGCTCGACGTCAGCCGGTGAGATCGTTGCGGTCATCAGGGTCTCCTTCGTTGCGGACATGGCACGTGTGTCGGGCCACGCCGCCCTGCGCGACATCCTGGCCCGAAATGACACTCTCCGAATGGAAGGAACTATAGAGATGTAGCCGCGCAGGCGTCAATGCCCGATCCGGGTGATCTGGCGATCCAGCGAGACACAGTTGGCGCCGACGTGGAACTCGTCGTCAATGCACCAGGCGCGGGCCCCCGGCTGCGTGCGCTCCAGCCGGGTGGCACGATGGCAGTGGTCGGAAGCAGCCCGAGCAACAGATCGTTGGCGTGCTCGGCCCTGATCGCGCTGGCAAGACGCCGGCAAGGCGTCCAATGCTCTTCCACCGACGATTTCCGGCGCGTGCGCGCACTCGTCGAACAGCTACGCGTCGATATCGACGGATTGGCCGGGGTTCATCCGCTGACAGAAGCCCCGTCATTCTTTGAGGCCTTTGCGAACGGACAAACTCCCGCGATGAAGGCCGTGCTTGACCCCTGATCGAATGGCATCATTCCCGGCACGAAGTTCCAGCGATTCCCGACACAATCCAGTCCGGGAGATCGGACGATGCACGAGCGTCATTCACCCTGTATACTATGCCCCGTTAGAATCGCGGATTATCCAACGTCGGAAAGGACGGTATTCCCATGCCAAATGTCGAGTATATTGCCGAGAAGGATGCCCCTGCTCCTCCTCGCGCCCTTTCGAAGGGTGCCGCCGAAACATTGCGCATCATTCAGGGCATCAAGGATGGGCAGGTCGCGAAGGTCACGCCGGATGGATCGCAGTCCATTCGTGGCCTGAAAGCCTCGTTCACCCGCGTCGCACGCGGACAGGGCATCAAGATCCAGACCTGGACCGTCGAGGACGATCCCCACTTCTATGTGAAGAAGGTCAAGTAATCACCCCGCGAAACGGGGGGCCGCGGGTGCGCGTGCGCCCGGTTACGCAAACCACAAAAGGGTGAGCAAAAAAAAAACCACCCCCCCGCCCCAAAAACATCATTAGTAGTTTTTTCAATATAACCAGAACAAATG
>JBQCJS010000112.1:0-4999 GCA_051952485.1 Thermomicrobiales bacterium
CGGACGGCTTCCAGGATCGCGTGGATCACCGGCGCGGTGCTCGCCGCCCCGGCACCACCGGCCTGGAACGAGGTCGCGTCGAAGATCCGCGCCGGGTCGAAGACCGTCTCTCCAACCTGCTCCTCGCCGGTCAACCGGTGGGGACGCGGATCGTCGTTTGCGTACGGCACGGCGAGGTTCGGCGTATCGTGCGGTAGCGAGAAGACGAAGGCGTCCGCCGGCAACCCGAGAGGATCGAGCACCTGCGCCCGGACGGCGTCCTCCAGCGTGCCGCGCGTGACCTTCTGGATCACCGCTCCCAGCACGTCGATCGAGAGGCCGTAGGCCCACGACGTCCCCGGCGCGAACGCCAGCGGCAGGGACGCCAGCCGGGCGAGGTTCTCCTCCAGCGACAGTCCCGGTTGCGCCAGGCCCGTGGAAACTCCCTTCAGCGCCACATCGTAGGAGATGCCGGAGGTGTGCGTCAGCAGGTGCCGGATGCGGATCGTCGCGAGCTCTCCGTCCGGACCGACGGGACGGAAGTCCGGCAGCCACTCGTGCACGGCATCGTCCAGCGACAGCTCGTCCTGCTCGATCAGGCGCAGCGCCGTGATACAGACTACCGGCTTCGTGACCGAGGCCAGCCGGAAGATCGTGTCCGGCATTACCGGACGCTCCGCTTCGCGATCCGCCAGGCCGAACGCCCGCTGGTAGACCTGTTCTCCCTGCCGGGAGACGGTCACGACCCCTCCCACCAGGCGTTCCTCGGCCAGCGCGGCGTCGATCGCCGCGTCCAGCCGGGCTGTTTCCGCGTCCCTGGCCGTTTCCGTTCCGGTCATCCTGGTGCCTCCTGGTTCATGCTGCCTGTCACGCGGCAAGTCGCGATGGGTCCATGCTGCCGAGCCGTGCGCACCGCGTCAACCGGTCATCGTGGGAACATCCGGCATCGCCGGCACGAACCGGCCTTGCGCGACCTCCCGACCTCGGATACCGTCGCAGGGTCGGATTCGGCGGCGCCCCGGCGCCGGGAACAGGGAAAGAACGGGACACCGTGACGCAGGACCAGGACACGCGCAAGACGTATCGCATCGGCATCGGCGGCATCGCCATCGAGAGCAGCACCTTCTCGCCGCTGCCCGCCACCATCGACGACTTCACCATCCAGCGCGGCGAGGAGATCGTCGCGAACTACCCCTACTTCGAGAACGGTACCTTCGAGGGCCGCGATGATGTCGAGTGGTTCGGGACGCTGAAGGCGCGGGCCATTCCTGGCGGCCCGGTCGCAGCGGAATCCTACGCCGCCATGAAGGGCGAGCTGCTGGAGCGCCTCCGCGCCGTGCTGCCGCTGGATGGCTTCTTCTACGACATCCACGGCGCGATGACGGTGATCGGCCTCGACGATGCCGAGGGCGACCTCATCACGGCGATCCGGGAGACGGTTGGCCCGGAGTGCATCATCTCCACCGGCATGGACCTCCACGGCAACGTCTCCGATGTGCTTGTCGGCGCCGTCGATTGCTTCACGGCCTATCGCCAGGCGCCGCACGTCGACGCGATGGAGACGAAGGCGCGCGCCGTCCGCAACCTCCTGGCGCTCCTCGATGCCGGCACCCGCCCCTATCGAGCCTGGACGCGCATCCCGGTCAACCTCCCCGGCGAGAAGACCAGCACGATGTGGGAGCCGGGCACGACTGTCTACAAGCGGATGGCGGAATCGGACGGCCTTCCCGGTGTGATCGACGCGTCGCTCTGGGTGGGCTACGTCTGGGCCGACCAGCCACGCGCGAGCGCGACGACGGTCGTCACCGGCACCGACGTGGAGGCCATCCGCCGCGAGGCGAAGAAGATCGCCAAGCGGTACTGGGACGCCCGCGAGGAGTTCCGGTTCGGCGTGCCCACCGGCCCTGCCGACTGGACGATCGACGAGGCACTGAAGCTGAACCAGAAGGCGGTCCTCATCAGCGACTCCGGGGACAACCCGACCGCGGGCGGAGCGGGCGACATCCCCTACATGGTGGAACGCCTGCTCGCGAACCCGGCGCTGGCGTCCGGCGAGCGCACGGCGATGGTCTCCGCGATCGCCAGCCCGGAGGCCGTGCAGGCGGCAAAGGCGGCGGGCATCGGCAACGAGGTGACGGCGACCATCGGCGGCGTGAACGACCCAGTCAACGGCTCGCCGTTCACGTTCAGCGGAACGGTCTTCTCGATCTACGAGAACGATCCGGTGGGTGGCGACATCGTGGTCGTGAAGTCCGGCGGCGTCCATGTGGTGATCCCCACGAAGCGCAAGCCGTATCACCACCTGAAGGAATTCGCGAACCTCGGGCTCGCCATCCCCGACTTCGACATCACGGTCGGCAAGTGGGGCTACCTGGAGCCGGAGCTGAAGAACGCGGCCTCGGCGGCGTTCCAGGCGCTGACGCCGGGGGCGGTGAACCAGGACATCGAGTCGCTGCCGTTCGCGCGCGTGCAGCGACCGGTCTTCCCCCTCGACCGCGGGTTCCCGGAGCCGGACTGGGACGAGACGATCCGCGTCTTCGAGCCGATCGGCTGACCTTCAGCGAGACGAGTAACGGAACGGGCAGGATGCGATCGCGCCCTGCCCGTTCCGGCTCTATCGCGGGGTCGTGACCGTCTCCCCGCGCACCACCCCGGCGAGCAGTTGCCCAGATTCCGCCATCACGAAGCGCAGGCTATCGAGATAGTCCAGCGTGTCGAGCAGGTCCTGCCCTTCGAAGTGGGCGACGGCATCCGCCAGGTCGCCGCATTCCCGGAGGGCGTTGACGAGGTTCCGCCTCGCCTGGGCGGCACGGTCGGCGGATGCGGATGCGGATGCGGTCGGGGTGGGAGATGGATCGGCCGGTGAAGCCACGCTGGAAACTCCTGTCGATGGGCGGATGACGGCGACTGCACACAGTGTCCCCCGCGCATTCGCCGCGTGCAAACCGGCGCGATGGCCGGTCATTCCGGTCACGACTACGTAGACCCTGGCGAGCATGACTCCCGGCGAATACGTGTTCTTACCGATGTGTCGCTTCCGGCGCCATGAGACGATAGGGGTGGTAGAAGCCTCACGGCCTCACGGGGATGCGGACGCACCGAACCAGCCTAACCGGTGCATCATCCCACTCCCCGGCAACCGTGGTTTCCTGCGACATCGCCGGTGTGGTGCCTGGCGAGTGTTGCACAGACTCTGCCCCCCGGCTGGCCGGAGCGCCTTCCCCCAACACTGGCCTCCTCCGGCAGCCACCTCTTCCCCGGCCCGGGGTTCCCCTCCTTAGGACCCCGGGCCTCTCCTCCCCTGAGAAAACGAGAGGAAAGAGGAAAGAGCCGTGACCAGAGGGCTTCCTGTGGGAATGGCCTCCTTGGACAGTCTCGCCTTCCGTAGCGTTCGCGCGATTGGCGGCGAACCACCAGACTCGGGGGCCAGGGTCCGCCGTTCGACCGGGGTCGAATGCGAAAATCGGTCGTACGCACGGCAGCCCCATGTGGGTTGCCGAGGTCGCGGCACCGCGCCAGGCTGGACATGACGACACCACTCAGGATGACCGGTGTGCGGGACGGGGCGCCACGAAACGACCCCAGTGTGCCTCCAGCCTCTCTCCTCTTTTGTCGTTCCTCTTTCCTCAGGCGAGCGCCTGCTCCAGGTCGGCGATCAGGTCATCGACGTGCTCGATGCCGACCGACATCCGGATGAGGTCGGCGTTCACGGCCACGCCCGTGCCCTCCACGCTGATGTGAGTCATCTGGGCCGGATGTTCGATCAGGGACTCCACGCCGCCCAGGCTCTCCGCCAGGAGGAAGAGCTTCGTGCCCTCGACCAGCTTCTTCGCCTGGTCGAAACCACCATTCACCTCGAACGAGACCACGCCGCCGTACCCGCGCGGCATCTGCCGCGTCGCGATCTCGTGCGCGGGGTGGCTGGGCAGGCCGGGATAGAAGACCTTCTTGATGGCGGGATGCGTTTCGAGCCACGCCGCGATGGCCAACGCATTGGCGCTGTGCCGGTCCATCCGCACCGCCAGCGTCTTCAGGCCGCGCACCGTCAGCCAGCAATCGAACGGCGACGGGACGGCCCCGGCGGCATTCTGCAGGTCCTTCAGGAAGGCGCCGATCTCCGGGTCATTGCCGACGATCGCGCCGCCCACGACGGCGCTGTGACCACCGCTGTACTGCGTGGTGCTGTACATCACGATATCGGCGCCCAGCGCCAGCGGCTGCTGGAGGTACGGGGTCGCGAACGTGTTGTCGACCACCAGTTTCGCGCGATCCGAGGACGCCTTCACGATCCCGGCGATGGCGGCGATATCCGTCACCTTCAGGTTCGGATTGGTCGGGGTCTCCACCCAGACGAGCTTCGTGCGCTCGTTCATCGCGGCACGGGTCGCATCGAGGTCGCTGAAATCGACGAGCGTCGTCGTCACACCGTAGCGGCCCAGCGTCTCCACGAGGAAGCGGTAGGTGCCGGAGTAGATGTCATCGGAGAGCAGGATCTCGTCGCCGGGATTCGTCAACCAGGTGACATTCTGGGCGGCCGCCGTGCCGCTGGCGTAGCAGAGCGCCCAGTTCGCTTCCTCCAGGGAGGCCAGCAGGTCCTCCAGCGCGGTGCGGGTGGGATTGCCGGTGCGCCCGTACTCGTAGCCCTTGAACTGGCCGAGCGCGTCGTGGCGATAGGTACTGGCCATGTTGAGCGGGATCACGACGGAACCGGTGGTCGGGTCCGGGTCCTGGCCACTCCGGATTGCCCGGGTCTCGAAGTGGCGGTCGCTCCAGTCGGTCGGCTGGCGGCGCTGATTCGGCTTGGACGGATCGAACATGACGGACGGTCACTCCTGCGAAACACGGTGGGGACGAGGCGCGATCCGGTTCCCGGTGTCCGGGCCAGGAACGGATGCGACGTTCGTCCTGTTGTACCGCGTTCGCGGAGTGCGGGCAATCAGGGCGGGGAATCAGCGCCCCTGCCGCTGGCGCGCGACGTACTCCAGGAGGTCCGCCCGGGTGATGACGCCGATCAGGATGC
>JBQCJS010000113.1:0-2193 GCA_051952485.1 Thermomicrobiales bacterium
CTCTTCCTCATACCGCTCCTGATCGGCCTCACGCTGGTGATGTTCCTGCTCATCCACCTCGCGCCGGGCGACCCGGTGACGGCGATGCTGAGCCCGCAGGCCGTGGCCAATCCCGCCTACCTCGAACAGGCCCGCAAGAACCTCGGGCTCGATCAGCCCCTGCCCATCCAGTACCTGAAATGGCTGGGCAATGTCGTGCAGGGCGATCTCGGCAACGCCTATTCGTTCAACAACAAGCCCGTCCTCTCCCTCATCGGCGAGCGGCTGGGCGCGACGGTCCAGTTGCAGGGAATCTCCCTGCTGATCGGCATCCTCATCGCGGTGCCGGTCGGCATCCTCTCCGCCACCCGCCAGTACTCGCTGCTCGACAACACCGTGACGATCGGCTCGTTCATCGGGCTGGCGCTGCCGAACTTCTGGCTGGCCCTCCTGCTGCAGTTCTGGCTGGGCGTGCAACTCGGCTGGGTGAAGACGAGCAGCGCCGGCATCGGCGACGCCTCCTTCGGCAACCAGTGGAGATACTGGCTGCTGCCCGTGATCGTGCTGACCCTGCCGAACATCGCCTACTTCGCGCGGTTCATGCGCTCGTCCATGCTCGAAGTGATCCACCAGGACTACATGACCACCGCCCGCGCCAAGGGACTGGACAACCGCGCCACCCTCTATGGCCACGCGCTGCGCAACGCCCTCATCCCGATGGTGACGGTGATCGGCCTCCAGTTGCCGCGCATCCTCGGCGGCGCGGTCATCATCGAGACGATCTTCGCCTGGCCGGGTATCGGCATGCTGGCCTGGACCGCCATCGGCAAGCGCGATTACCCGGTGATCCTCGGCATCACGCTCCTCACCGGCGCCGCGATCATGATCGTGAACGTGCTGGTGGACATCGTCTACGCCCTCGTCGATCCGCGCGTCAGCGTCGGCAGTTCGGGAGGTGGCCATTGAGCGCCGTCTCCACCACTCCTTCCGCGACCCATGCCTCCGCGCTGGACGCGGCCTCGATGCCGCCCCGCAAGCGATTCCCGGTCGTCGCGCGGTTCATGGAGAACAAGCTGGCCGTCATCGGCCTCATCGTGATCGTGCTCTTCTACATCATCGCCTTCGCCTCGCCCTGGCTGGCGAACCATCCCTACGACCAGATCACCTTCGGCAACCGCACGAAGCCGCCCTCCGCCGAGTTCTGGATGGGCACCGACCGCTCCGGCCGCGATGTCTACTCCCGCCTCCTGAAGGGCGGCCAGATCTCGCTGGCGGCTGGCTTCGCCTCCGTCGTGATCGTGATGACCATCGGCACGGTGCTGGGCGCCCTCGCCGGCTTCTTCGGCGGCCTCGTGGACGCCTTCCTGATGCGCTTCACCGATATCCTGCTGGCGATCCCGCTCATCCTGCTGCTGATCACCGCGGCCTCGCTCTTCCGGCCCAGCCTGAAGACCACGATCATCGTGATCGGCGTCTCGTCATGGCCCGGTGCGGCGCGGCTGGTACGCGGCCAGTTCATGCAACTGAAGGGGCAGGAGTTCGTCACGGCCGCGCGGGCGATGGGCGCGAGTCCGTCGCGCCTGATGTGGAAGCACCTCTTCCCGAACGCGCTGGCGATCATCATCGTGGAGACGACGCTCTGGCTCTCCTACGCGATCCTCCTGGAAGCGAGCCTGAGCTACCTCGGCCTCGGCGTGCAGATCCCCACACCGTCGTGGGGGAACATGCTGCAGGAGGGACAGAGCGAACTGCTCTACGGGGCGTGGTGGCTGACCCTCTTCCCGGGCCTCGCGATCTTCATCACGGTGCTGGCCTTCAACCTGATGGGCGATGGCCTCCGCGACGCGCTCGACCCGCGTCACCGCCGGCGGTAGGAGCCGGATGCACGCGCGTGGCACCGCGCGTGCATCCGGGGATCGCGAACGTCCCCATCCGCCGTGTGGCAGCCGGGGCATCGCTCCGGGAATCCGCCCCATGCAGATCGGCTATCCGTGCAGCAATCTGGCCATCGGCTGCTCCGCTGCCCGCACCTTCCGCCTCGCCTCCTACTCCCCCGACCGCCTGATCGAGACGGTCACCGCCAACCTCGACTGCCTGGAGGCGATCCTGCGCTGGAACGCCGCGCACGGCATCCGCTACTTCCGCATCTCCTCCGGCACCATCCCGTTCGCCTCCCATCCGGTCATGGATGTCGCCTGGCAGGAGGTCTTCGCC
>JBQCJS010000114.1:0-4779 GCA_051952485.1 Thermomicrobiales bacterium
GGATCGGTGACGGTTTCCGGCGGCTCGATCAGCGCGACCGGGATCCGCACGGCCTTGTCGTCGGGGAGGAAATCGATCGAGCGGTATTCCGAGAACGCGCGAATGCGGCCATCGCGCTGGCAGAGGAAGATCCCCACGCCGCCGGACGCCCCGCGCCCGAGGTAGATCCCCCAGCCATCGTCCCGTGTGTGCGCGACGAGGCCCGGCATTGCCGTCCGGAAGACCTTGCGCAGGCCCTGGCGGCCTGGTGGCGTCCACGGGGTCGAGCCGGTGGCGCGGATGCGGAGGTCGGCGCGCTCCTGTTCGAGGCGCTTCTGCTGGTTGCCGCGCAACTGGAGTTCGCGGCTCAGGCGCTGGTACTCCTCGTAGGACTCGTCCAGCGCGACGATCTCGTCTTCCCGACCGGCCAGGAGCCCGGCGATCTCGGCGTCGATCTCGAGCACATCGCGTTCGAGGAGGCGGATGCGCTGGCTCGTCTGGTACTGCGCGAGCGATCGCTGGAGCATCTGGCGGACGCGCTCGCCCTGCGGCGGGTCCCAGAGGTTGAGCACGGTGTTGTAGCGGATGGCGAACGCGGATTGCACCGGCAGCAGGGCGCCGGTCGCCACCTCCAGCATCTCCTTGTAGGGGATGTAGGCGGAGTAGGGCATCACGACGTGGCCGAAGGCGTCCATGCCGCGGCGACCTGCGCGGCCGGCCATCTGCTGGAACTCGTTCGGGGTCAGGATGCGGCGACGGCGGCCGTCCCACTTCGTCATCCGACCGATGACGACAGTCCGGGCGGGCATGTTGACGCCGAGGGCGAGGGTGTCCGTCGCGAAGACGACCTGCATCAGCCCCCGGCTGAACAGCACCTCCACGAGCTGCTTCAGGATCGGCAGGAGGCCGGCGTGATGGAAGCCGATGCCCTTCCGCGCCAACCGCGTGATGAGGAGGACCTGTTCCAGTTCGAGGTCCTCCGGGCGCATCGAGTCCAGGTAGGTCTGCACGACGGCATCGACCTGTTCCAGCTGGCCCGGCTTCAGGAGGTGCGGCGAGACCATGGCCAGGCGCTCGGCGTAGGTCTGGCAGTCGTTCCGGCTGAAGAGGAAGTAGATGGCGGGGAGCAGGTTCTCCTTGGCCAGCGCGTCCACGATCTCGCGGGCCTGCGGCTCGTCGAGGACGGCCTTCTGGCGGTCCGGGGCCTTGCGGTAACCGGGCCGTCCGGGTTGCCGCCTCGCCTCGCCGCCGAGCCGGTTGAAGCTCTTCACCCGCTTGCCGCGATGATCGACGACCTGGTGCAGCTCATCCTCCACGAAGTAGTAGAGGGAGAGGGGGACCGGACGGCGGTTGTGGGTTATGAGCTGGATGGGACGGTGGGTGCGGCCGATCCAACCCGCGATCTCCTCGGCGTTCGTGACGGTGGCCGAGAGGCAGATGAACTGGATGTGGTCCGGGCAGAGGATGATCGACTCTTCCCAGGTCGTCCCGCGTTCCGGATCGGCGAGGTAGTGAATCTCGTCGAAGATGACGCAATCGACATCGTCCAGCTCCCACGGCGACTGCAGGAGCATGTTGCGCAGGATCTCGGTGGTCATCACGATCACGCGGGCATCGCGGTTCTCGGAGACATCGCCGGTGAGCAGGCCCACCTCGTCGCCGTAGACGGCGCGGAGGTCGCGGAACTTCTGGTTGGAGAGCGCCTTGATCGGAGCGGTGTAGAGCACGCGCCCGGTGCCGCGCAGGGCGTGGAAGATGCCGAACTCGGCCACGATGGTCTTGCCGGAGCCGGTGGGGGCGGCGACCATCACCGACTCGCCATTCAGGAGGACGCGAATGGCGCGGCGCTGGAACTCGTCGAGCGGGAAGGGATGGAGCGCGCCGAACTGGGCGATGATCGCCTCGTGCCCGGGGGTGGTGGCGACATCGGGCAGGATGTCCGGCATCGGTACGGTGTCGAGGTCTTCCTGGATGTCCCCGCCATCGATCTGGTCTGCTGCCGGGACCTCGGGTTCGGGGAGGCGCTTGCGGGATGAGGGGTGGCGGGTGGACGCGGACACGCGATAGGGCTCCGTCGGTCCGGCGATGGACCATGATGCGGCCGGATGGTTCTGGATCTGGCGAGGTCGCCGGATCGCTGGTTGCTCCTACGGTACCACTCCGGGCACGGCGCCGCCCGCGCGGCCCCGCGTCACCAGCCTTCCGTACCGGGATCGCCCTTGAAGGGGCCGACGATGTCCGGCGTGATCCAGCCGCCGTAGAAGCCGCCGGCCTGCGGTTGCACGTCGATCCCGTTCACGGTGCAGCGGTCGACGCGGCCGGAGTAGAAGGCCAGGGAGCGGGCGATCGGCTCGAAGCCGGGCGACGGCTCGGGGTAGCACCATGCGACCGAGTCCCGCACGCCCGCATCGGTGCGGACGCCGTAGTAGTACGCCGTGCCCTTCCATTCGCAGAAGGAGGTGCCGGTTTCGGGTACGATCCGTTCGAGGCGGACATCCTGGGGCGGGATGTACCAGACCGGCGGATGGCCAGTCTCCAGCACGCGGATCGCTTGGGTCGAACGGGCGATCTCCACACCGCCGATCTCGACGATGACCTCGGCATCGGACGGGGAGAGGCGGGGCGGACGCGGATAGTCCCAGACGGACTCCTGGCCCGGGCCGGGCTCGATGGGCGTGGGACGCGGCCGGGGTGAGGGCATGGTGGGTTCTCCAGGCGAGGGTGTGGCATCGGACGGCATCACGCCAGAATGCTCGCAGGGGCCGTACCGTCGAGGACACGTTCTGGATGGGAGTGGGTGTGAGTCACGACAACACGGCGACGGTTTCCGGGATCGGGGAGTTCGCGTTGATCGACCGGCTGGCGGCGGCGCTGCCGGCGACCGTGCGGTCCGCGGGGATCGACCTCGGGATCGGCGACGACGCGGCGGTGTGGGAGCCGACGCCGGGAACGGTCTCCGTCGTCACCACGGACACGCTGGTCGAGGCGATCCACTTTCGGCTGGACTGGACGGACTGGCGGAGCCTGGGCTTCAAGGCGCTGGCGGTCAACCTCTCCGACATCGCGGCGATGGGCGCGACACCCCGCCTGGCGACGATCACCCTCGGGCTGCGGGGATCGGAGCGCGTGGCGGACCTGGTCGCGATGTACGGGGGGATCGGCGAGCTGGCGGAAGCGCACCGGGTCGCGATCGCGGGCGGGGACATCGTGCGCAGTCCGGACTGCCTCACCATCAGCGTGACGGCCATCGGCGAGGCGCCGCGTGATCGCCTCCTGCGGCGGTCTGGCGCGCGGGAGGGCGACGTGATCGCGGTCAGCGGGTCGCTCGGGGCGTCGGCGGCGGGTCTCCGCATCCTCGCGGAGCCGGATCGGTTCGCCGGACGCGCTACGGCCGGGTTGCTCGTGTCGGCGCA
This sequence comes from Thermomicrobiales bacterium, assembly GCA_051952485.1. Taxonomy (GTDB): domain Bacteria; phylum Chloroflexota; class Chloroflexia; order Thermomicrobiales; family UBA6265; genus JASGDN01. The sequence continues at coordinate 3,393 of JBQCJS010000114.1, forward strand.
CATCCAGCCGATCCCCCGCATCGCACTCGGACGGCTGCTGGGGGAGGCGGGCGCGACGGCGGCGATGGACCTCAGCGATGGCCTGCTCGGGGACCTGCCGAAGATCCTCGCCGCCAGCGAGGTCGGGGCGACCGTCGATGCGCGGACCCTGCCGGTTGCCCCGGCGCTGCGGGCGCTGTTCCCGGAGACGTGGCTCGACCTGGCGCTGCGGGGCGGAGAGGACTACGAGCTGCTCTTCACGGTGCCGCCCGCCCGGTTCGACGGGATCGTGCGGGCGGCGGAGGCGATCGGCTCGACGGTGACGGCAATCGGGCGGATCGAACCTGCCACGCACGGCCTGACGCTGCGCGGGCTGGACGGAACGAAGGAGACCGTCGCGCCGGGGGCGTTTGACCATTTCCGGGGGCGGTGAGCCGTGAGCGCGTTCGCACGACGTTCATCGGCGTGGGTGGGGACGCATCTATACTTGGCGCGACGAACGAGGAACGAAGGCGCGTGCCTTCCCGCATCGCAGACGAGGAACGCCATTCCATGTACAGCACGATGATCGAGGCCGTTCACGGCCGGGAAATCCTGGACTCGCGCGGCAACCCGACGGTCGAGGTGGAGGTCTTCACCACCGGCGGATCGGTGGGCCGCGCCGCCGTGCCGTCCGGCGCATCGACCGGCGCCCACGAGGCGGTCGAGCTGCGGGACGGCGACAAGAGCCGGTTCGGCGGCAAGGGCGTCCAGAAGGCGGTCGGGCACGTCAACGAGGAACTCTCCGAGATCGTCATCGGCATGGACGCGCTGGACCAGATCGGCATCGACACGCTGATGCGCGAGGCCGACGGCACCGGGAACAAGGGCAACTTCGGCGCGAACGCCATCCTGGGCGTCTCCCTCGCGGTCGCGCGGGCGGCGGCGGAGGAGGTCGGGCTGCCGCTCTACCGCTATCTCGGCGGGCCGAACGCGCGCGTGCTGCCGGTGCCGATGATGAACATCCTCAACGGCGGCAAGCACGCGGACAACAACGTCGACTTCCAGGAGTTCATGATTCAGCCGTGGGGGTTCGACAACTTCGACGACGCCATGCGGGCGGGCGTCGAGATCTACCACTCGCTGAAGAAGGTCCTGCACAAGAACGGCATGAGCACCGCCGTCGGTGACGAGGGCGGCTTCGCCCCCAACGTCAAGAGCAGCGACGAGGCCCTGGAGCTGCTGACGACGGCCGTCGAGAAGGCCGGCTACAAGCCCGGCGACCAGGTCGTCTTCGCCCTCGACCCCGCCTGCTCCGAACTCTGGGACAAGCAGAAGAAGGGCTACAAGTTCTTCAAGTCCAACCCCGACAAGGTCCTCTCCTCCGAGGCCATGGCCGACTACTGGGCCAAGTGGTGCGAGAAGTACC
>JBQCJS010000115.1:0-2842 GCA_051952485.1 Thermomicrobiales bacterium
CCGAACCTGCTGCTCACCCCGCATGTCGGCGGCGCGGTCGAACGTGGCGACGAACGCGCCTGGGCCACCGCACGCGAGCAGATCGCCCAGTTCCTCGAGACCGGCCGCCCGGCCAACGCCTTCGACCCCGCCGACCTCGCGGGCTGACCGCTCCCAGGACCGGCCCACTCCACACGACCCACGAGCCCGCCCGGGATCGCCGCATCCCCGGGCGGGCTCGCTGCCTCCCAATGGGTGGCATGGGCCGTTCAGCACAGCCCGTCGATGCCGAAACCCCCGAAACGGCCATACGATGGTGGAAAGCAGGGGAGAACACGGTCACAATGGAGGGGAATCGGGATACCGTCCGCCGGACCACCCCTGCCAGTACTAGACACCGTAGCCCTACGGTACTATACTGATCGGGTAGAGTTGCGTCGACGCACGATTTTCCGAAGGGGTCTCCCATGCTCACCCACCTGTCGTCCGATTGGTTCGCCGCCATGGAAACTCCGGAACGTCCCGGGGCGTTCGTCGCCATCATCGTCGCCGCGCTTGTCGGCGCCCTGATCTGGATCGCGGTCTTCGTGGCCCTGGGCATCTTCTAGGCGCGCCCGTCCCATCCTGGGCATCCCCTCGCGCGCTCCCGGATTGCCCCTTGCGCGGCAGCGACCGGCGTCGATACTGACGCCAACACGCCAGCCGCCGCAGCCCAGGAGCATCCATGTCCGCACCCATTGCCCCGTCCCCTGTCGCCATCGTCACCGGAGCCGGCTCCGGAATCGGCCGCGCCATCGCCCGCACCCTGCTGGAGGCGGGCTTTCGCGTCGCCCTCGCGGGGCGGCGGGAGGACGCCCTGCGGCAGAGCGTGATCGGCTCGGCGGAGGGATCGGCCCTCGTCATTCCCACCGATGTCACCGATCCTGCCGCCGTCGAGGCGCTCTTCGCGCAGGTCGTGGCCCAGTGGGGCCGCGTCGATGTGCTGGTGAACAACGCCGGCATGGGCGGTGGCGGCGCTGTCGATGAGACGGATATCGCGACCTGGAACGAGGTCGTCGCGGTGAACCTCACCGGGTCGTTCCTCTGCGCGGCGGCGGCCTTCCGGCAGATGCGGATGCAGGACCCGCCCGGAGGGCGGATCATCAACAACGGGTCGATCTCCGCCCACGTCCCCCGCCCGCATTCCGTCGCCTACACCGCGACGAAGCACGCGATCACCGGCCTCACGAAGTCCATCTCGCTGGATGGCCGCGCCTGGGACATCACCTGTGGCCAGTTCGATGTCGGCAACGCTGGCACGGAGATGACCGCCCGCATGGGCGGGGGCGTGATGCAGGCGAATGGCGAGCTGGCCGTGGAGCCGACCTTCGATGTGAACGAGGTCGGGCGCGCCGTGCTCTTCATGGCCAGCCTCCCACGCGGCGCGACGATCGACACGCTCACGATCTCCGCCGAGAAGATGCCCTGGATCGGCCGCGGCTGACCTCCGGTCCCCCGGGGTTCCCGACCCAACGGCATACCGGGTGCGTAGTTCCTCCCCATTCAGGCGCGTCCCGTCCACGCGGACACCCCGAACCGGACGCGCCGCGATCCCTGAGAGGAGCGTCACGCATGGGGTTGATCACCGTTGGCCAGGAGAATTCGACCGATATCCAGCTGTTCTACGAGGATCACGGTGCCGGGCAGCCCGTGGTGCTCATCCACGGCTATCCGCTGAACGGGCGCTCGTGGGAGAAGCAGGAGGCCGCGCTGCTGCAGGCCGGCTACCGCGTCATCACTTACGACCGGCGCGGGTACGGTCAGTCGAGCCAACCCACCATCGGGTATGACTACGACACCTTCGCGGCCGACCTGAAGACCCTGCTGGAAACCCTGAACCTCTCCGATGTCGCCATCGTCGGTTTCTCGATGGGGAGCGGCGAGGTGACACGCTACCTCGGGAACTACGGCAGCGAGCGTATCGCCCGCGCCGGATTGTTCGGCCCGATCCCGCCCTTCCTGCTCAAGACCGACGACAACCCGGAGGGCGTCGACCAGGCGGTCTTCGATGGCATCCTCGATGCCGCCACCGGCGACCGCTATGCGTGGTTCACCTCGTTCTTCAACGACTTCTACAACCTCGATGCCTTCCTCGGCTCGCGGATCAGCCAGGACGCGGTGAATGCCAGCTGGAACGTGGCGGTCGCCAGTTCGTGGTTCGCGGCCTCGGCCTGCGTGCCCACCTGGCTGACCGACTTCCGGGACGACCTGCCCCGGATCGATGTGCCGACACTGGTGCTGCAGGGCACGGACGACCGCATCCTCCCCTTCGCATCGACCGGCCAACGCCTGCCGGACGCGCTCCCGAACGCCGACGTGACGCTGGTGCCGATCGAGGGAGCGCCCCACGGCCTGCTCTGGACCCATGCCGATGAGGTGAACGCGGCCCTGCTGGACTTCCTGGCCGGATAGCCCGGCCGCTTGCCGCGAACGCCCGGCATCGGCCAAACCGGCGCCGGGCGTCCACGCCAGGAGTTCATCCGCGATGGTGCGCCCCTCTCCCCACGCCTTCGACTACGACCTGGACTTCGCCAGCATCGACTTCCGCGCGCATCCGGAACGCTACCAGATCGGGAAGGGCGAGCAGGGCGTCCTGATGGTGGAACCGTACAAGTCGGAACTGCTGCCCCTCTGGCGCTTCCGCACGCCGGAGATCGCCCGCGACTCGGCGGAGGCGCTGACCGCCCGCTTCGAGGCATACAAGCAGGACGGCGATTTCGTCGGCATGGACATGGCGCGGAAGTTCCTGCAGATGGGATTCGCACGCGCGCGGCGCTACGCGAACCACCGCAGCGGGCGCAAATGGTCGCCCGATCGCTCCGAG
>JBQCJS010000116.1:0-3174 GCA_051952485.1 Thermomicrobiales bacterium
ACTGCCCGACCAGCTGATCGATGAGGCAGCCGGCGCCGATCTGGAAGTCGGGATCGCTGAGGTCGGCGGCGCCGACATCGGGGTTGCCCTGCATGATGTGGCGCGTGCCGGGGAGGATGGCATCGGCCTCCGGGATCGGCTGGACGTGATGCTCGTAGTACTCGCCATTGAAGATCGTGGCGTCGAGCGCCGCCGAGCCGCGCGCGAAGAGGTCGTGGCAGCGGTCGGCGAACGCATCGTCGCCGAGCTGGCGGGCCATCTCCTCGCTGGCGCGGAGGGCACCGAGGTACCAGAAGCCCATCTGCGGGTTCGGCCCGTAATACTCGACGTCCATGGTGTTGTGCTGGCACCCCTCCATCACGCCGTCCTGGTCGGCGTCCCAGCCGCCCGGCAGCCAGGCGAATTCCAGCGCGCGCCGGATCGCCGGCCAGCGCCCGCGCAACCAGGCCTCGTCGCCGTGAAGCTGCCAGTCGCGGTAGGCCTTCATGATGCAGCCCATCTGCCCATCGGCGGCGGCGGTCGGCCACTCGGTGCCGCGTTCCAGCGGCAGGTCGACCCGGAAGCTCATGAAGCCGTCCGGGCGGCTGGCGTGCAGGAACTCGACATCGCGCATCGAGCGGGCGAGGTCGCCGAAGAGGAAGGAGGTCGCCTGCTCGTAGTTCCAGACATGCGTGCAACTGCCGTGACAGGAGCCCCAGTGATCGTGGCACCCCTCCCAGCCCATCATCGTGCCATCGGCAATGCGGAACGTCGTCTGCGTGCGGAGAGTGCTGAGATTGAAGAGCGCGGCCTCGTGCACCACGGCCGGGAGGTCGGTCGCGAGGACGGCATTCACGAAGTCGAGGGTCTCCGCCTCCAGCTGGGGGAGCTGCGGAACCGTCTGCACCAGCACATCCCAGGCATCGGCGAAGCGCGTCGCGTAGTGATTGCCGACCGTGCTGGCGTCCGGCAGGTGGGCGAACCAGGTCTTGCGATTCGGGAAGTGCCAGGCGATGAGGAACGGGAAGACGTGGGTGCCCCCGGGCGGGATCGTCGCCTGCGCGGCGAGAGAGGCGACGGGATCGTTGCGGTCGCCGCGATCGCGTTCCTCCAGAGCGCCATCGGCGCTGAAGTCGTCCCAGAAGTCGAGGATGGCGTCTCCCCAGCTGACATCGGCCCAGGCCGTGCGACGTGTGATCCGTTCGCCACCCGGCAGGATGGCCAGCGCCATCGTGCCCCATTGCTCGGCGTCCGGATCGACCCCCTCCGAGTGGAGGAAGACGCCGGTGAGGCCAGCGGCGTCGCGGAGGTCGTTCCGGTTGCGGTCCGGCTTGCCGCGGTGCCCGTCGTGGCCGATGATATTTTCCAGCACGCCGGCGATGGAGACCGCGAGGGTTTCGTCGCTGGTGTTCGTCACGACGTAGCGCAGCAGGGCGAAGGGGATGCCGCTGCGGTCGGCGTCGGCGGGGATGAGCGGGTTGAACGCCTCCAGCCGGATGGTCAATGGGACATCGGGATCGGTGAGGGTCACCTGCCCGAAGGGGTATGCAGCGTCGAAGGTTGCCCTCTGGAAGCGGGGAAGGCCGGCGTGCGGCGAGATCTCCCCGAGGTGACCTTCGTGGGTCTGGGGAAAGAGGTCGCGTTCGAGGCAGCGGGTGACGACCCCGGAGCGTTTGCCTTCTGCGCGGATGGCGAAGAAGGTGTTCTGCGGGGTGTAGCCCTTGGCCGGGCGGTTCATCACCTCCCAGTCGTGGAGGTCGCCGCGCCCGCCGAGGGAGACGGTACCGGTGCCGATGCCGCCGAGGGGGAGGGCGACCCGTTCCAGCTTGCGATCGGTGTAGGAGGTGAGGACGGGCCAGGGGCGGACGGTGCTGGTCGTCGTGCCGTCCCCGGTGGCCGGGGCGTTGGTGCCATGTGCCATGAGCGAGGTCTCCTTAGGATGGGGAAATCGATTTCAGGCTCGCGCCGGACGGTGCGAGCGGGTGGTTGCCGGATGGCGTCACGGTAGGGGCGGGGAGCGGGGGCGTCAAGGGGATGCGCAAGGCCGGGCCCCATTCCGGGGCCCGGCCTTGCGGCTGGCGGAAAATGCCGGTCGGCTACTGGAATGCCTCCGTGTCGTCGAGCGGGCTACAGCGATGCCCGGAATCCTTGCCATGCAGCCGCCTGGAAGACCCCAAGCCGTAGATGCGGCCCTTGTGGCCGCCTTGCGCAGAGCGGTCACCACCCGCAACTGCGATGGCCGCATCTCCGAGAGCTCAGTGGACCGACTCGCCTAACTTGTCCTGTTCCTGCTTGGTCGGGCCGCCATGAAGGCGGCCCCCACAAACGACCGGACTGCCAAGCGATTCGGTCGTTCGTAGGGCGAACCCTTGTGGTTCGCCGAGATCTCAGCGCAGTGCCAGGTTAGTCTGGACAGTCCACTCAGTCCTGGTGGTCGCATTGCGAGCACTCCGGATAGGAACCTAGTTCTGGAACTGCGGCTCCGTCGTCTCGGACGCGGCGGACGCGGCGGCGCGGGCATCCTTGCGGTACGCGTCCACGGCCGCCTGCACCGTGCCGAGGGCGAGGGTCGCGCAGCGGACGCGGCTCTTCACCACATCCTCGCCCATCTCCTCGATCATCGTCTGCGTGCCGAGTTCCTTGATCTCGTCGAGCGTGAGACCTTCCACCAGCTCCGTGATGATGGAGCCGCCGGCCTGGCTGATCGTGCAGCCCTCGCCCTCGAAACTCGCTTCGGAAACCCTGTCGCCGTCGATCTTCAGGTAGACCGTGATGAGGTCGCCGCAGCCCGGGTTGCCGCCGCCGAGCTGGACATCTGCCCCCTCCATCCGGTGACGGTTCCTCGGATGCTCGAAGTGATCGAGGATGATTTCGATGTATTCCTGGCGATCCACGGTGCGTTTCTGCCTTTGGCGATCCAGGCCATGCCGGAGACGATGCTACTCGCCGGTGCCCTGCTCGTTCGGGACGCCGACGAGGCTGCCCCACTCGGTCCGCGAGCCGTCGTAGTTGCGGACGTTGTCGTAGCCGAGCAGGTAGGTCAGCACGAACCAAGTGTGGCTGGAGCGCTCGCCGATCCGGCAGTAGGCGATGACCGGCCGGTCCCGCGTGATGCCCTTGCCCTCGTAAAGCGCCTTGAGCTCGTCGTAGCTCTTGAAGGTGCCGTCCTCGTTGCAGGCCTGACCCCAGGGGATG
>JBQCJS010000117.1:0-2769 GCA_051952485.1 Thermomicrobiales bacterium
GCCCTTCGCCTCGTTCATCGAGCCGATGTTGAAGAAGGCGCCCGGACGGTTCAGCAGGAAGCGCGAGAAGTCCTCCCCGCCCATGATCGGCGTCGGCACGATCACGTTCTCCTCGCCCACGACCGCCGCCAGCGCCTGGCGCACGATCTCCGCCTGTCCGGCGTCGTTGATCGTCGGGGGGTAGCCCTTGCGAATCTCGACCGTCACCTCGGCCCCAGCCGCCGCGCCGATGCCCTCCGCGATCGCGATCAACCGCTCCTCGACCAGCGCGGCGACGTCCATCGAGAACCAGCGCACCGTGCCGCCGATGGTGGCGACATCGGGGATGACGTTGAAGGCCTCGCCCGCCTTGAAGAACGTGATGCTGAGGACGGCGCTCTCCATCGGATCGACGCTGCGCGAGACGACCGTCTGGAGCGCGGTCACGATCTGCGACCCGATAACGACGGGGTCGATTGCCGCCTGCGGCCGCGCCGCATGGCCACCCTTGCCCTGGATCGTGATCTGGAAGAGATCGCCCCCGGCCAGGATCGGCCCGCTCCCGACCGCGACCTGCCCGACCGGCAGCGCGTTCGCCATGTGCAGCCCGAAGACCGCGTCGACGTGCGGTTCCTCCAGCACGCCGGCCTCGATCATGCCGAGCGCACCGCCGGGTGGCATCTCCTCGGCGGGCTGGAAGAGCAGCTTCACCGTCCCCGCGAACGCATCGCGGCGTTGCGAGAGGATGCGCGCGGCGCCCAGCAGGATGGCGGTGTGCGCATCGTGCCCGCAGGCGTGCATCACGCCATCGGTCCGCGACGCGTACTCGACGCCCGTCTCCTCGTGGATCGGCAGGGCGTCCATGTCGGCGCGAAGGAGGATCGTCCGGCCGGCGTTCGGGCCGGACCCGGTGCCGTGAATGAGGCCGGTAACGCCCGTCCTGTTGATGCCGGTGCGAATGTCCTCCACGCCGAGCGAGGCGAGGCGTTCGGCGACGAGCTTCGCGGTCTCGACCTCCTGGAAGCCGAGCTCGGGATGCTCGTGGAAATGCCGCCGGTCGGCGATCACGCCGGGGAGGATCTCATCGACCTCCGCCAGCAGGGATGTGGACGCAGATACCATTGCGACAACCTTTCACCTGAGGAAAGAGACGGGAGGAAAGAGGAAAGAGGAGGCTTCCGAAGGCATCGAGACCACGCGCAGGGGCCGTAACTCGTTCCCTTCCTCCCTTTTCCCTCACTGCTCCTGCGAGAACCAGTCCATCACCAGTTCCACCGTCACCGCCATCCCGACGCCCATCGACTCCTCGTCGATGTCGAACTTCGGATGATGGTGCCCCCAGACCAGCCCCTTCTCCTCGTTCTTCGAGCCGACGAAGAAGTAGGCGCCGGGCCGCTCGTTCAGGAAGTAGGAGAAATCCTCGCCGCCCATCACCGGCGTCATCACCAGCACCTTGTCCTCGCCCAGGACGCCGGTCGCGACGCGGCGGATGCGCTCCGCCTCGGCGGGGTCGTTCACGGTCGGCGGATACCCGTAGGTGAAGGTCGCCTCGACCGTCGCCCCCATCGCCGCGCCGATGCCCTGCGCCAGCTCCGGGATACGCGTCGCCATCCGCTCGCGCGTCTCCGGCTTGAAGGTGCGGACCGTGCCGCCCAGCCGGGCCGTATCCGGGATCACGTTGAAGGCCTCGCCCGCCTGGAAGATCGTCGTGCTGACCACGGCGTTGTCCATCGGGTCCGTCTCGCGGGAGACCATCGTCTGCAACGCCGCGACGATCTGCGCGCCGATCACCACCGGATCGATCGCTGCCTGCGGGCGGGCGGCATGGCCGCCCTTGCCCTGGATGACGATCTCGAAGCTGTCCGGCGCGGCCATCACCGGGCCACCCGCGATCTTGATCGAACCGACCTCGACATCGTTCGCCATGTGGAGGCCGAAGACGGCATCGACGTGCGGGTCTTCGAGCACGCCCGCCTCCACCATCAGCTTCGCACCGCCCGGGAATCGCTCTTCGGCGGGCTGGAAGAGCACCTTCACCGTGCCGGCGAACTGGTCCCGCCGCTCTAGCAGGAGGCGGGTCACGCCCAGCAGGATGGCCGTGTGCGCGTCGTGCCCGCAGGCGTGCATCGTGCCCGGATGCTGGGAGACGTACTCGGTCGTGTTCTCCTCCAGGATCGGGAGGGCGTCGATGTCGGCGCGGAGCAGCAGCACCTTGTCCTTGCCCGGGCCGTCCGCCGTGCCGTGGATCAGGGCGGTGATGCCGGTCTTGGCGATCCCGGTGCGGATGTCCTCGACGCCGAGCGATTCCAGCCGCTGCTGGATGAAGGCCGCCGTCTGCACTTCCTCGAACCCGAGTTCCGGGTGTTCGTGGAGCCAGCGACGGTCGGCGATCACGCCGGGAAGCAGCTCGTCGATTTCCTGCAGCAGGGGGGTGGCGGTTGCCATGAGTCAGACTCCTTGAAAATGAATGCGAATGACGATGGTTCCAGAAGACTGGGTCATTCCTGCCGGGTCCCATCCCGGGGAAGCCCCTCGGCGAGAAAGCGGGTCGCGACGGCCACCGTGGCCTCGATCCCGGTGGCCAGCGCGTTCTCATCGATATCGAAGCGCGGATGGTGGCAGTCGAAGACGATGCCGCGTTCCACGTTGCCGGACCCGACGTAGATGAACGTCCCTGGCCGGTGTTGCAGGAAGTAGGCGAAATCCTCCGCGCCCATCTCCTGCGGGAAGACCAACACACGCTCCGGCCCGAACTGCTCCGTCAGCACGTCGCGGGCGAACCCGGAGAAC
>JBQCJS010000118.1:0-2432 GCA_051952485.1 Thermomicrobiales bacterium
CGCCCAATCTAGCCCACCCATTAACACTCCGCATGGGTGGTTTGTTATAAATTCTGGCACTCCCGGTCCTTATTCTGCCAGGCCCGGTGTGTGTTTCCGGAAGCACGAGAGAGGGTCCCGCAGGCGAGCGGGACCCTCTCTCGTGCTTCCGGAATCACGCACCGGGCCTGGCAGAATCAGGACCGGGAGTGCCAGATTTTCTAGCACTCCACCCTTGCGGAGTGCTAATGGGTGTGCTAGATTGGGCGTGCGAATTCTGGCAGTCGCACCATGCGACTGTCAACGCGCTGAACGTCCCGCCCCTGGCGGGAAGAACGATTCGGGAACCACCGTCACTACCGGTATCACAGGAGGAATGCTGCACCATGGCAGACACGGCAATCGCGCTCAAGCCCCTCGGTGATCGTCTGGTGATCAAGCCCGCCACGCGCGAGGAGACCACCAAGAGCGGCATCGTGCTTCCGGACACGGCCAAGGAGAAGCCGCAGCGCGGCACGGTCGTCGCCGCTGGCGAGGGTCGCCGCGATGACGACGGCGATCGCATCCCGCTGGATGTGAAGGTCGGCGACGAGGTGCTCTTCGCGAAGTACGCTGGCACCGAGTTCAAGCTGGATGACCAGGACCTGCTCATCCTTTCCGAGAAGGACGTGCTGGCTGTCGTCGGCTAGTCCCGATCCGATGCCCGTGCGCTGTAGCTGACAAGGAGTATTACTCGTGGCCAAGATCCTGGAGTTCAACGAGGCTGCCCGCAAGTCCCTCAAGGAGGGCGTGGATACCCTCGCCAACGCGGTCAAGACGACCATGGGCCCGAAGGGCCGCAACGTCGCGCTCGACAAGAAGTTCGGCGCCCCCACGGTCACCCACGACGGTGTGACCGTCGCCAAGGAGATCGAGCTCGAAGATCCCTTCGCGAACATGGGCGCGCAGCTCCTCAAGGAAGCCGCGACCAAGACCAACGACGCCGCCGGTGACGGCACCACCACCGCCACCGTTCTCGCGCAGGCCATCGTGCACGAGGGCCTCCGCAACATTGCCGCCGGTGCGAATGCCATGCTCCTGAAGCAGGGCATCGACAAGGGCACCGACGCGGTGGTGAGCCACGTCCTCTCCCTCGCGACCCCGGTCGAGGATCGCAACGAGATCGCCCAGGTTGCGTCCATCTCCGCTGCTGACGAGGAAATCGGCGAGCTGATCGCCGAGGTCATGGAGAAGGTCGGCAAGGACGGCGTGATCACGATCGAGGAGTCCAAGGGCTTCGAGTTCGAGACCGAGTACACCGAGGGCATGCAGATCGATCGCGGCTACAACTCCGCGTACTTCGTGACCAACACGGAGAGCATGACGGCCGAGTTCGAGGATCCGTTCATCCTCATCACCGACAAGAAGATCTCCGCCATCGCGGACATCCTCCCGGCCATCGAGGCCGTCGCCCGCACCGGCAAGGCACTGGTCATCCTCGCTGAGGATGTCGATGGCGAGGCGCTGGCGACCCTGGTGGTCAACAAGCTCCGCGGCACGATCAACGTCCTGGCCGTCAAGGCCCCGGGCTTCGGCGATCGCCGCAAGGAGATGCTGCGTGACATCGCCGCCCTCACCGGCGCGACCGTGGTCTCCGAGGAAGTCGGTCGCAAGCTGGACAGCGTGACGATCGAGGACCTCGGTTCCGCTCGCCGCGTGGTCGCCACGAAGGACGAGACCACGTTCGTCGATGGCGCTGGCGACAAGGCCGCCGTCGATGGCCGCGTGGCGCAGATCCGCCAGGCGATCGAGACGACCTCGTCCGACTTCGACCGCGAGAAGCTGCAGGAGCGCCTGGCCAAGCTGGCCGGTGGCGTGGCGGTGATCAAGGTCGGTGCCGCGACGGAGACCGAGCTGAAGGAGAAGAAGCACCGGGTCGAGGACGCGCTGAGCGCGACTCGCGCCGCGGTGGAAGAGGGCATCGTCCCGGGCGGTGGGGTCACCCTGATCCACGCGATCTCCGCGCTGGATGGCATCGAGGCCGACGGCGATGTGAAGACCGGCGTCAACATCCTGCGCCGCGCCCTCGAGGAGCCGCTGCGCGCGATCGCCTCGAACGCGGGCCGCGATGGCTCGGTGGTGATCGAGCGGGTCCGCCAGCTCCAGCAGGAGAAGGGCGACCAGAAGATCGGCTACAACGTCATCACCGACGAGTACGTCAACATGATCGAGGCCGGGATCACCGACCCGGTGAAGGTCACGCGCTCCGCCGTCGCCAACGCGGCGTCGATCGCGGGCATGATCCTCACCACGGAGGCCCTGATCTCCGACAAGCCGGAGCCGGCTGCGCCCATGGGCATGCCGCCGGGCGGCATGGGTGGCATGGCCTAGGAGTCCGACAGCCGCCAAACCCCATCCGGCAACGACCGACCCGGGAGCGAACCATCGCTCACGGGTCGTTCCGCGTTCTGAAG
>JBQCJS010000119.1:0-4753 GCA_051952485.1 Thermomicrobiales bacterium
TCGGGCCGCCATGAAGGCGGCCCCACAAACGACCGGACTGCCAAGCGATTCGGTCGAACCACTTCGTAGGGCGAACCCTCGGACCACTGGTTCGCCGAGATCCCTGCGTAATGCCAGGTTAGGCAAGATGCAGCACTCAGCTTTGCGCCAGCATCCCTGGCGGCGGAGACGTGACGAGCGGCGGGTTTCCCCCCGCCGATCGTTCGCCGTGCCGGTCAGGCCCGGCGGGCGCGAATGTAGGTGATGACCGCCACGATCGTGCCGAGGCCGAGCGCGAGCGCGAGTTTCCGCCCGTCCGGATAGGAGACGACCAGGAAGGCCAGCGCGACCACCATCGCCACCACGACGCCATTGATCAGTGCCTGCCCGAGTGGCCCCACGCTACCCTCCCCATTCGCTGCCGGTGTCGAACCGCTCGCCCTGCCAGCCTTCCCCTGCCCGGCGCAGCAGGAACACATCGGGCATTCGCATCTGCATCCAGATCGTCCCGGCGTCGATAGACGTCTCCGGCATCGTCACCCGCGCGGCGATCCATGCGCTGAGAATCCGCCCATGCGACACGACCACCGGCACGGTCGCACCGCTCCAGTCGAGCGCATCGCGCAGCGCGAGATCGAACCGCGCCACCGCATCCGCCGACGACTCCGCACCGAGGACGCGGACATGCGGCTGCCGGAAGTGTTCCATCACGCGCTCGCGGAAGGCGTCGCCGGGCAGGAACGGAACCGTGCCCTGTCCCTGCTCGCCGAGGCGCTCGTCGACCGATACCGCGCCCCCGGAGATCGCCTCGCCCGTCCGGATCGCCTTTCGCTCGTCGCTCGTCACGACCCGCATCGGGCCGACCGCCGCGCACAGGTGCTCCCCAAGGATTCGCGCGGCTTGCATCCCCTCCGGGGAGATCGGCCATTCGCCCGCCGGACGGTCGGGCTGCACGCAGGGATGGGCGTGCCGCACGAGGATCAGGTCAACGGGAGAACCGGGCCAACTGGTCATTCGGGGCGGAACCTCCTCATGCGCTGCCGTATCCTGTGAGAAGCATCGTAGCCGATCCGGCCATCACCGCCACCAGCCAGAAAGCACCTCCCATGTCCGACGCAGATACTCCCTCCAACGGCCTTACCCACTTCGATCCCTCCGGCCGGGCGCGCATGGTCGATGTCGGCGGCAAGGAGGAGACACAGCGCGTCGCCGTGGCCAAAGGGCGTATCCGCATGAAGCCGGAGACCGCCGCCGTCATCCGGGAGGGACGCGCTGCCAAGGGCGATGTCCTCGCCGTGGCACAGGTCGCCGCGATCATGGCCGCGAAGAAGACGCCCGAAATCATCCCCATGTGCCACCCGCTGCTGCTGACGCGGATCGATGTGGACTTCCAGCTCACCGACGACAGTGTCGAGATCGAGGCCCGCGTCGACACGAAGGGGCAGACGGGGGTTGAGATGGAGGCGCTCACCGCCGTCTCCGCCGCCGCGCTCACGATCTACGACATGGTGAAGGCGGTCGATCGCGGGATGACGATCGAGGATATCCGGGTCGAGAAGAAGCAGGGGGGCCGCTCCGGCGACTGGACCCGCGATGCCGCCGACACCGATGCATCGCCTGCTCTCGCACCCGCCCTCGATCCCTTCTGCGATCCGGAGACGGGTGTCTGCGCCGTCGACCTTCCGTTCGCGAACGCTTCGGCTGGGCCCGACCTCACCGCACTCGGCAAGCTGGGCGGCCTGAGCCTCGGAAGCCTGGCGCCCGCATCGACCAACACAGCCAGCCGCGAAGATGGCCACGAGCGCTGAGTCCACCATCTCCGCCTACCCCGGCATTGCGCAGAGATCTCGGCAAACCAGTGGTCCGAGGGTTCGCCCTGCGAACGACCGGTTTCCGCATGCCGTCCTGGGTCACGTCGGGGGGGCGGGGCCGACGAACCCCTGCCCCGCCGCCCATCGTGCACATCGCCAGGCAAAGCAGGATGGTCCATTCAAAGCTGCATCGCACCTTACCTGTCCTCTTCCAGCTGGGTCGGGCCGCCATGAAGGCCGCAGCGCGACGGGCCCCCACAAACGACCGGATCGGCGGGCGATTCGGTCGGACCACTACGTAGGGCAAACCCTCGCGGTGGTCGCTGCGGCCGGTGGTTTGCCGCCTTGCCTGCGCAATGCCAGCTAAAGCGAGACAGTCCACTCAACGGGCACCTCGCCCAACGTGGCATGCATCGCCTCCGGCAGAGCTTTCCACGCATGTCAGCGTGAGTTCGACGCGCGGGATGTGCCCGGTGAAACGGGCTGGCCTGCTGAGTGGCAGGCAATCACAAAATCGAGAATCGTTCTCCCATCCCGCACCGGATCGTCCGGCATCGGCGTACAATACCCGCCAGAGTTCAGCCCGACGGTGTCCCGATGGCGGGTCGCGACGAAGCGTTCCCCGCGCCGGGATCAGGCGATCATCCGTCCACCGGCGGCGCGACGACCATGCTGAGGGGGAGGACGCGGGAGCAATGGCGTACGTATCGACGGAACGAGGCCGATCCGGGATAGGGAGCGCCGCAGGCGCGAACTCCGAACGGATGATGTGGTACTTCCTCCGCGTCTCCGGCCTGGCGCTGGTCTTCCTCGCGGGCGGCCACCTCTTCATCACCCACTACCTGAACGTCCCCTCCGACACCACGTTCGATTTCGTCTCCGCGCGCTGGGCGAACCCGCTCTGGCGGACATTCGACACCCTGCTGCTCTTCGCGGCGTTGTGGCACGGCCTGATCGGCCTCCGTTTCTCGATCAAGGACTTCCTGCGCAGCCCCGGCCAGCGACAGGTCGGGTTCAGCCTGCTCTGGGTCTTCGGCATCGTCTTCTCGGTGCTGGGCCTGATCACGATCGTGACTTTCAACGAGCAGATGTCGCGCGACAACACCGGCCCGCTTTCCGGGCAGATGTGGATCGGCGATATCCTCGCCGGCCTGCTCTTCGTGCTCGCCTTCGCCACCTACGCGGCCACCATCGCCCTGATCGTCTGGGTCGTGAAGAACCTGCGGGCAGGGCAGGTGCCGATCTACGCGGGCGACACCGGGCAATACGCATGGGTGCTGCACCGGGCGACGGGCATCGGCATCCTCGGCTTCCTGCTGATCCACATCATTGACATCATGCTGATCGGCCTCGGGCGTGATGTCTACAACCACACGGTCTCGTTCTATGGCAACTGGTTCATCATCCCGATGGAGATCCTGCTCGTCGGCGCGGTGATCTACCACACGCTGAACGGCCTGCGCATCATCGCCATCAACTTCTCCAAGAACGGCCCGAGCAAGGAGAAGCAGTATTTTTGGTGGGTGCTGATCGGCTCGGTCGTCCTCACCCTGCCCAGCGCGATCATCATCCTCATCAACGAGTTCTAGGCGCACCATGCCCCACCACCGGAGAAGGCCGGCATTCCTGGACGGGGTTGCCGGCCTTCTCCTGTGCCGTCCACTCCCCCGCTCGCCGACACACCCGGGATCGCGAACATCCCGCGAGCGTCCCCCTTGACACGGCCCGCCACAACGGCACAATCCCTCCCACATCCATCCGGGTCCGCCATCGCCGCCGCGTCGTCCGCCAGGGGAGATTCGCACCATGCCAGCACGCGCCGAATATCGCTACAACCGGCTCACCTGGCCAGAACTGAACGACGCCGTCCAGGAGCAACCCGTCGTCATCCTGCCCACCGGCTCCACGGAGCAGCACGGTCATCACCTGCCGCTCGACGTGGACCTCTTCCTCGCGGAGAGCGTCTGCCTGGAGGTCGGGCGGCGGGCGGAAGGGCGCGTCCTCGTGCTGCCGCCCGTCCCCTATGGCCTCAACTTCCATCACATCGATTTCCCCGGCACCGTCCACATCGAGCCGGAGGTCTTCATCGCCTTCTGCCTGAACGTCACCAAGAGCGTCGCCTATCACGGTTTCCGGAAGATCCTGATCGTGAACGGCCACGGCTCCAACACGCCCCTGATCGACATCGTCGCCCGGAAGACGAACCTCCAGACGAACGCCCTCTGCGCCGCCGTCACCTACATCCACCTCGCGCTGGACGCCTTTGCCACCGTGCAGGACACCCCGGTGGTCGCCCACGCCGACGAGTTCGAGACCTCGCTCTACCTCCATCTCGCACCGGAGCGCGTCCAGATGGACAAGGCCGGGGCCGACATGGATGTGGTTGGACGCTATTTCAGCTCGGACAGCACGACGGTCGTCCGCTTCAACGACTTCTGGAGCCGCTGGACCGACCTCGGGGTGCATGGCGACGCGACGACCGCGACCGCCGAGAAGGGCAAGGTCATCTTCGAGGCCGCCGTCGAGGCCGTGCTCGGCGTCGCGGAGGACCTGCGGGACTGGCCGATCGCGGACCGCCGCAGCTTCCACCACACGCCGCCGGACACCTCCATTCGCTGGTGACGCCCCTATCCCGGAGGACCGCGCCATGAAGATCCGATCCGTGGACGCATTCGGCCTGCGTGGTGGCACGCCGGAAGGCGGCTGGACCAACGAGCTCACCGCCGAATCGAGCGTCCATACCCTCATCCGCGTCACCACCGATGAGGGGCTGGTTGGCTGGGGCAGCGTCTTCACCAGTGGCGACCTCGTCCGGGCGTCGTTGCAGGTCCTCGCCCCGCTGCTGATCGGCGAATCCGCGATCGAACCGGAGCGCGTCAGCGAGACCCTGCATCAGCACACCTTCTGGCAGGGACGCGGCGGAGCGATCACCCACACGATCAGCGGGATCGACATCGCGCTCT
>JBQCJS010000120.1:0-5175 GCA_051952485.1 Thermomicrobiales bacterium
CGTTGGTCCTGGCGGGGGCGCTGGCGATCGGTGGCTGCGCCATTGCCGCGTTCGTGTCGTGGAAGCTCCTGGCGGTCTGCCTCGCCTACCTGGCGATGATGGTGATGTACTCGGTCTCGTGGAAGCACGTCGTGATCCTCGACGTGTTCATCATCGCGGGCGGCTTCATCCTGAGGGCCGTAGCGGGAGCGGCGGCCGTGGGTGTCGCGGTGTCGTCGTGGCTGTTGCTCTGCACGTTCTTCCTGTCGCTCTTCCTCGGCTTCTGCAAGCGGCGCAACGAGATCTCGACGTTGGTAGGGGATGCGGAAGCGCACCGGCCCTCCCTGCGCGGATACAGCATCCCGGTGCTGGACCAGTTCATTGCCCTGACGGCGGCATCCACGCTCATGGCGTACTCCATGTACACGTTCGTGTCCGCGTTCGTGCCCCAGGACGACAGCATGATGCTGACGATCCCGTTCGTCGCCTTCGCGGTGGCACGCTATCTGTTCCTGGTATACGGAAGGAACCTGGGGGGATCGCCGGAATCGGTCCTGCTGAAGGATCGTCCCCTGTTCCTGTCGATCTTCGGCTGGGGGATCACGGTCCTGGCGATCCTCGTGAACCAGATGTGAAGCTTCCGATTCGAAAGTTGATACGATATGTAGCAAGATACGGGATCGTCGTGTATAATGATCCTGGATCGAGGCACAACAGCATCTTCTCAATGCGCTCACCTGGCTCCGATCCCCGTCCTATTGCAAAGGAGACCTGATGATCGTCGTACGCCGAGGCCGGACCGGCCTCGAGACCAAACGGCCGACGGACCTGGAAGACCTGCTGCGTCCGGCGATAACCCGTGCGCAGATGCGGGGCGCCCAGCGTGGGGGGTGGCGGCCGGCCCTGGAAGTGTTCGAGACGACGGACAGCTTCGAGGTCGTTGCCGAACTCGCGGGGATGAATCCCGATGAGATCGACATCATCGTCGAAGGCGATGTGGTGTCGATTCGCGGTAGCCGTCCCGATCCGAGCACCTGCCTGAACCGTTCCTATCACGAAGCCCGAATCCCCTATGGCGCTTTCTCCGCCGATGCGCTGATTCCGTTCCCCGTGGATGTCGACCTTGCCGAGGCGACGTACCAGAACGGATTCCTGCATGTCCGCATCCCGCGAACGCAGGGAAGGACCATCGTCGCTCGGCGGATCGACCGCGATCACGCGCAACCTGCGGAGGGAGACGCATGACTACCGACAATCACGACCATGACCACATCAACGAAGAAGACCAGCATCAGCACGACGACCTCGCGAACGAGCAGGGGCCGCAGGATGACGCTGTGAACCAGACCGCCCCGGATACCGACGTGGTAGCCGAGACGACTGCCGCCGAGGACGCCGTTTCCGGTGAGCCGGAGCAGTCCCCGGCCGAGGTCACCGAACTGCCGCTGGAAGCGATGGACATCCCTGCCGCCGACGCGCTGCCCAACGATGACGGGATCGAGGAGTTGCCACTCCTGCCGCTGCGCGGGACGGTCGTCCTGCCGTTGACGCTGGTGCCGCTGGCGGCGGCGCAGGCGCGGTCGCTTCGCCTGATCGACGACGTCATGGCGGGCGAGCGCACCGTCGCGATGGTGATGCAGAAGGACCCGGACCTTGCCGAGGGCGCCGGTCCGGACGACATTCTCGAGGTCGGGACGATCGCCACCATTCACCAGATGATGCGCGTGCCGGACGGCACGGTGCGGCTGGCGGTGCAGGGTGTCGACCGGATGAAGATCCTCGAGGTGACGCAGGAGGAGCCGTACCTGGTCGCCCGCGTGCAGCGCATTCCGGAGACGGTGGAATCCACCGTTGAGGTGCAGGCGCTCATGCGCAACACGCTCGACCTCTTCCAGCGACTGGTGTCGCTGGTGCCCCACCTCCCGGACGAACTGGTGACAGCCGCATTGAACGTCGACGACGATGCGCGGCATCTGGTCTACCTGGTGGCGTCCAACCTCCGGATGGAGCCGACCGAGCGCCAGGAGTTGCTCGAGATCGACTCGGTCAAGGAGAAGCTGCAGACGCTGAACGCCTTCCTGACCAAGGAACTGGATGTGCTCGAGCTCGGGCGCAAGATCCAGACGGATGTCCAGGAGGAACTGAGCAAGTCCCAGCGCGAGTACTTCCTGCGCGAGCAGATGAAGGCGATCCAGAAGGAACTCGGCGAGAGCAGCGAGACGGAAGCCGAGGTAACCGAGCTTCGCGAGAAGATCGAGTCGTCCGGCATGCCCGAGGAGGCGGCGAAGGAGGCGAACCGGGAACTCGACCGCCTCAGCAAGCTGCCGCCGGCTGCTGCCGAGTATGGCGTCATCAAGACGTACCTGGACTGGTTGACCAGCCTGCCGTGGACGACCAGCACCGAGGACGCGATCGACATCCAGCGGGCGCGTGAGATCCTGGATGAGGACCATTACGCCTTGGACAAGATCAAGGACCGGATCCTCGAGTACCTGGCCGTGCGGAAGCTGAAGCAGGAGAACGCGGTCGAGGGCGAGGAGCAGCTGAACCGCGAGCCGATCCTCTGCCTCGTCGGCCCTCCGGGCGTGGGCAAGACGAGCCTGGCGCAGTCCATCGCACGGGCGATGGGCCGGGAGATGACCCGGATGTCGCTCGGCGGCGTGCGGGACGAGTCCGAGATTCGCGGGCACCGGCGGACCTACGTGGGCGCGATGCCGGGCCGCATCATCCAGGCGATCCGGCGGGCGGGTTCCAACGATCCGGTCTTCGTGCTGGACGAGGTCGACAAGCTCGGCAACGACTGGCGGGGCGATCCCTCGTCGGCGTTGCTGGAGGTGCTGGACCCGGAGCAGAACAGCACGTTCCGCGATCACTATATCGACGTGGCGTTCGACCTGTCGAAGGTGATGTTCATCGCGACGGCGAACCTCCTGGATACGATTCCGGCGCCGCTCCGGGATCGCATGGAAATCCTGCAACTGAGCGGCTACACGGATGAGGACAAGCTGAACATCGCGAAGCGCTACCTGGTGCCGAAGCAGATGAAGGCGAACGGCCTGAAGGCGGCCCAGGTGACCTGGAGCGATGACGCCCTGATGGCCATCATCCAGCACTACACGCGGGAGGCGGGCGTCCGCAATCTCGAGCGGGAGATCGGGTCGGCGTGCCGGAAGCTGGCGACGGCGCTGGCGGAAGGGCGCGACCTGCCCGCCGAGGTCGGGACTGGCGAGATCCGGGAGTACCTGGGGCGGCCGCGGTTCTTCTACGAGGAACTGGCGGATCGCACGAGCCAGCCGGGCGTGGTGATCGGCGTCGCGGTCTCGGGAGCGGGTGGCGACATCATGTTCATCGAGGCGACGAAGATGCCGGGCAAGGGCGGGCTGACCGTCACTGGCCAGCTCGGCGACGTCATGAAGGAGTCGGCATCGGCCGCGTTCTCCTTCGTGCGATCGCGAGCGAAGGACCTGGGTCTGGACGAGAGCTTCTACAAGGACTCGGACATCCACGTCCATGCGCCGGCTGGGGCGATCCCGAAGGACGGCCCTTCGGCCGGCGTGGCGATGACCACGGCGCTCATCTCGCTGCTGTCGGGCATCCCGGTCCGTGAGGATGTGGCGATGACCGGCGAGGTGACCCTGCGCGGCCAGGTGCTGCCGGTGGGCGGGATCAAGGAGAAGGCGCTCGGGGCGCGGCGGGCGGGGGTGACGACGTTCATCCTGCCGAAGCGCAACGAGGTCGATCTCGACGACCTGCCGCAGGAGTTGAAGGACGAGATGACCTTCGTCCTGGCGAACACGATCGACGAGGCGTTGGCCGCGTCGATGCCGGAGTCCTTCCACGAGGCCCGGCGGCGGTCGGCGACGGTGAAGCCGGAGGCGATCCGGGAGCCGGTGTCCCTGGCCAGCTAGGACAGCCACTCCGCCAAGGCAACGAGAGCGCCGACACCCGCGCAGGTGTCGGCGCTCTCTTCGTTTGTGATCCGGGGGGCCCGAGAGCAGCGCGGTTCAGTCGGCGAGAACCGGCGCGGGCTGGCACGCGGCAACGAGGGCGCGGAAGAGCGCGAGGTGCTCCTCGCGGGTTGCGGCAAGCATCTCCGGGTGCCACTGGACGCCGAGGGCAAAGTGACGATCCGGAGCCACGATCGACTCGATCACCCCGTCGGCGGAGGTGGCGATCACCTCGACACCGGGGGCCGGAGTGCCCACCGCCTGATGGTGATAGGAGTTCGCTTCGACCTTGGTGGCTCCCATGATGTCGGCGAGGATCGATCCGTCGGCCACCTCCACGACATGGCTGACATCCGTGGTCGACTTGCCGATGGCGTGCTGCCGATGCTCGACGTCACCGCCAACGGCCGTGGGAACATCCTGGACCAGGGTGCCACCGAGGGCGACATTCATGGTCTGGATGCCGCGACAGATACCGAGGAACGGTTTGTCCTGCTCGCAGGCGAGCTTCATGAGGGCGAGTTCGAAGCTATCGCGCTCGGGGTCAATGCCATAGGTCGTCTCGTGAACCTCGGTGTCGCCGTAGAGCGCGGGATCGAGATCGCTGCCACCGCTGAAGATGAGCCCATCCACGATGTCGAGAATGGCCTGCAGGTCGGTCTCGCCGGCGGGGAGCACCAGGGGGACACCGCCAGCGGCGCGGACGGCCTTGACGTAAGTGTCGGAGAGGGCGTAGCGGCGGAAGGTGCCATGATCGAAGACATCATCCGACGGAGTCGCGGTGATACCGATGACGGGTTTGTGAGGCATGGGACGATCCTGACAGCGGAAGGCGGAAGGACGAATCGGTTGGAGCGAGTATATCGGCCATCCGGACGAATCGGGGGCGGGCGTGAAGCGCTCGTGAAATTGCCCAGCGGAATTCCTTGCATCTGGGTTTTGGGCCAAGTACACTGCGTGAGCCGTCGCGGGAGCGGGGGCAGCGAGGCGCGAACGGACGCGGGAGACCGGGGCCGGGCGCGAGGCGCGAGGGGGGGAAGGCCGGAGACGGACGGACCTTCTGGACCGCGGAGGACGCGGTGGGCCGGGCGGGACCGGGGCCGGGATCAGAGATGATCCTCGGGCGACGGGCTTGACACGGCGACCGGAGTCCGGTAGACTCGTCATCCTGCCGGTGAGGAACTGGCTGGATTCGCCCCACGGCGACGTGGGGCATTCCCACGCCCGCAAGGGTGGGCAAGAGGACCTA
>JBQCJS010000121.1:0-4487 GCA_051952485.1 Thermomicrobiales bacterium
ACGCCGACGCCGGCAGCACACCGCCGCAGTCCGGGACCGCCTCGCCCACGCTGCCCCGCGAAGATGCTCCGGCTGGCGTTACCCGGAACGCCACCGCCTGAACGACGGTCGCCGATCTCGTGGATGCGGCCTTCGCTGTTGCGAGCGGTGGCAGCCTGCATCTCATGCGATCGCCTTGTCAGCAAGAGGGTGTCGCATGCCATCGAGGGCGGCCACGAGGGCCGCATCTACGGGGATGCAGAGGTCGTTTGCGGCAAGCACGCCCGCTACTCAGGCATTCCCGGTCAGGTCCGCGACCAGCTCCCGGGATGCGTTCGCCCCGGTGACGATCGTGCCGACCCGCCCGGCCCGCAACCGGGGATCGGACAGCAACGCCGCGAGCCCGACCACGGCGGACGGTTCCAGCAGCATCCCGGCGGCATCCCGCGCCAGCACCAGCCCCTCCCGGATCGCCGCCTCGGAAACCGTCACGATGTCGTCCACCAGCTCCCGGGTCAGCGCCACCGCCGAGGCCACCGGAATCCGCACCCCGATCCCGTCCGCCATCGTCGCAGCCGTCTCGGTCGCCGTCGGCACGCCGGTCCGCCAGCTGATCTCCATCGAGGGCGCCGCCTCCGCGACCACCCCGACGATCCGCATCTCCGGCGCGTGCGCCTTCGTCCAGGTCGCGATCCCATTGATGAGCGCTCCGTTGCCAAGCGGCACGAGCAGCACATCCGGACGCCGCGACTCCGGCAACGATGCGAGTTCCAGCCCGATCGTGCCGGCGCCGACGACGGTCTCGAGGTCGGCGGCGTCCTCCACGAAACGCACGCCCGGCGCAGCGGCCGCGAACGTCCGCGCGGCCTCCTTGGCGGCGTCGAAGTCGTGCCCTTCCTGCACCACCTCCGCCCCCAGCGCGCGGATGCGGGCGAGCTTGCGCGCGTTCGCCGTGGTCGCGGCGTAGATCGTGACCGGGATACCCCGCTCCCGCCCGGCCCAGGCGATCGCCTGGCCGAAGTTGCCTGCCGATGCGCCAACGACGGACATGCCCGGCTCGACCGACGCCATGTAGACGCAGGCGCCTCGCCCCTTGAAGCAGCGGATCGGGTTCAGCGTCTCGACCTTGAGCAGCACCTCGCAGCCCAGCGCCTCGCTGAGGCCGGGATCGACGTACTGCGGCGTCTGCAGGAAGACGGGATCGATGACCCCCATCGCCCGCGCGATGGCATCGAGGGAGACAGGTGTCTTCACGTGAGCGCTCCCTCTGCGAGCAGGGTGTCGATCGCGGCGCGCATCTTCGCCGCGTACGGTGCCCGTTCATCGGCGGTGGTCGGCCGGCCCGAGGTCCGGAAGATCTGATCGTCGTCGTACCGAGGGTAGACGTGTGTATGCAGGTGCCACACATCCTGATTGCCAGCCGGCTCGTTGCTCTGGCGCGTGGTGATCCCATCGCATCCATAGGCGATCTTCATCGCGATCGCCGCAAGCCTGGTCGCCGCCAGCATCGGCGTACCCAGCGAACTCGGGATATCGTAGAGGCTTTCGTAGTGCGCCTCCGGAATCACCAGGACGTGTCCCGGGTTGTTGGGCCACCACTTCGACGCGACAAAAACGACGACCCCATCTCCCCGGTAGACGATGTCGTCCTGCGTCGTCCCCAGCGGACCGAGGTCCGAGCCCCGCACGATGGCGCAGAACGGGCACGCATAGCCAGCGGGGGCATGGCTCACGATCGTCATTTGGGTGGCTCCATCGGCGAATCGCCGTTCGTGGCATCCCACGCCTTGCGGACGCGGACCGGCGCCTGCAACCGCCAGGCATCTTCCACGAGGTCGGCGAGGTGATCGCGTTCGATCAGGTCCAGCCGGATCAGGATGGCCGGGTAGCCGTCGTAATGCGGTTCCGTGCCGAAGGCGGGATCGCCGGTCTGGAGCAGGAAATCCTTCTGCTCGGCGTCGCAACGCAGCATCAGCTGGTAGGGCGACGTCTTCTCCGTCCGCAACCGCGCGATGAGCTTCTTGCGCACCTTCAGCGACGGCGTCCCGAACGAGGTCGATTCCTCGACCTCCGGAAATGTCGTCGCGATAGCCACCACATCCTCCCAGGAAACCGCCATCCTCTCGCCTCCTGCCGGTCATCCACGTTGCGCTGGACCCTACCGCTCCCAGCATAAACGGATCAGGCGCCGACAGGATATGCGCAGGCAGGCGGTGGGTTCAGGCGCCGGTGGTCACGGCCGGCCGACGCTTCGGCCCCTTCTTGCGCTCGGTCCGCATCTCGCTCAGGCAGGTGACGCTCACCGTGAGCTTGCCATCCCGCGCCTCCAGGCCAAGGCGGTCCAGGTCTTCCAGCGCCTTCAGCTCCCCGATCACCGGCGCCTCGGCGTCGCAGGCGTCGGCGGACTCCCCCTCCACATCGACCTGATAGCGGAACGCGAAGAAGGCCAGCGCGCGGTCGTAGGTGAGCGAGCCTGCTTCCGTGAACTGCGCCTTCAGGGCGTCGTGCAACGGAGCGTCCGCCAGGAGTGCGTCCCGGCGCTCCGGGGTGAGGGCGCCGAAACGACCTCGGACGATGATGCGATAGCGGCGGGTTTCCACGAAGTACTCCTTCCGGTCCGGCTGGCAATCCAGTGCGGACCTCATCGTGGATACGGTATCATATCCCGATACAGATCTGTATCCGAACGGAGCACCGATGGCCGCATCCCGTCCCCGCCTCTCCCGCGCCGAGCAGCAGGAAGAGACCCGATCCCGACTCCTCGAGGCCGCCGCCGACCTCTTCATGGCACGGGGCGTCAATGGCGCCTCGATCGAGCAGATCGCCGAGCACGCTGGCTACAGCCGCGGCGCGTTCTACAGCAATTTCACCGGCAAGCGGGATCTCGTCGCGGCCATCCTCATGGAACGCACCCGCCGCGAGGCCGAGGTGGTCGGCGCCATCGTCCTCGATCCGGACGCCACCTTCTCCGAGCGCATGGACGCCCTCCGCGCCTGGCACCGGGAGCGCGCCGCGAACGCCGGGGCATGGCTGCTGCTCCGCACGGAACTCTGGCTGCACGCCGTCCGCACGGAGGACCAGGCGCTGCTCGACCGGATCGCCGAACGCGAGTACTTCGCCCGCCGGGCGCTGGCGGCGGGCGTGGCGACGGCCTTCCCCTCCCCGGACGAGCCCCCTCCGGCCGACCCCGCCTTCCTCGGCCTCATCATGCACGCACTGGAGGACGGGATGCTCATCCAGGGGCAGGTCGCCCCGGACGGCACCAGCGACACGATGGTCGTGGACGCCGTCGAACTCCTGATCCGCGCGTGGAAGGCCCTCTCGCACAACCCCGGAGTCACGCGCGTCGACTCCGCCACGACC
Organism: Thermomicrobiales bacterium; assembly: GCA_051952485.1. Lineage (GTDB taxonomy): Bacteria > Chloroflexota > Chloroflexia > Thermomicrobiales > UBA6265 > JASGDN01. The sequence continues at coordinate 3,343 of JBQCJS010000121.1, forward strand.
GTATGACCCGGCTGTGGATACGCGAGGTTCCCTCCACCCACTCCCTGTCTGCGGTCGAAGGGCTCAGTGGACCGTCTCGCCTAACCTGTCCTCTTCCTGCTTGGTCGGGCCGCAATAAACGGCCGGATAGGCGGGCGATTCGGTCGAGCCACTTCGTAGGCGAACCCTCGCAGCTGCGGCCGGTGGTTCGCCGAGATCTCTGCGCAACGCCAGGTTAGGCGAGACAATCCACTCACGAGGACCGGCGGCACTGAGGCCTTGGCGGAAACGGACGATCCTGACCGTGTCAGCCCGCCACCGGCATCAGGGGCAGGACGATGTGCGACGCCCGCTTGGCGTCGTGATAGATGCGGTTCGTCGCCACCACGAACGCATCGTCCAGGAAGTTGTTGGCCGCGCCATTGTTCGTGTTCCGGTCGTATTCCGGGAACCAGCTGCTCGTGATCTCCACCCGGATACGGTGCCCTGGCTGGAAGCGCACGCCGACCGCATCCAGGCCGAACTCGAACCGGTAGACCTCGTCCGGCTCGAGGAAGTGCGGGGCCTCGAACGTCTCGCGGAAGCGGGCGCGCAACATGCCGTGCGCCATGAACCGCGCCGCCCCGTCCGGGTACACGTCGCAGAGGCGGACGTGCCAGTCGGTGTCCTTCGCGCTCGATGAGGCGTAGAGCACCACGAAGGCCCGCCCGATCGCTTCCACCGGCTCCGCCAGCACCTCGCTCGTGTAGCAGAGCACGTCGTCGCGGATGCTGGAGAGGCGGTCGTCCACCGGGCCGTCGGCGATCTTCCAGACGTTCGTCACCGGATCGGCCGGGTCGTAGTCGTAGGCATCGGACGGCTCATCACCGGGCGCGGCAAGCGAGAGCCCGCCATCTCCGAGCAACGTGTTGGCTCCACCGGCCGAATGCAGGTAGAACGGGGTTGGCACGCTGCCCGGCACCGGCCAGTCCGCATAGGTGCGCCACTCGTTCGCGCCGAGCACGAAGACCGTCAGGCGTGGATCGGCTTCCACCCCATTCTCCACTCCCTTCAGCCAGTGGTCGAACCAGCGCGTCACGAACGCATCGAGGTTCACCAATGTCTCGTCCCCGAAGTCGAGACCGTTCACGCCGCGATGCTGGTTCACCAGGTGGGACCACGGCCCG